>NZ_JBTNDH010000021.1:0-63936 GCF_054511095.1 Arthrobacter sp. TMN-49
ACATGGTGCGCAGCGTTGCCCCTCGCGCCGGATTGACGCTCGCCACCCAGGCCACGCGCCCCATCAAATGGGCCCGGAAATCCGCATGGCCCGCACGGTTCTGACCCTCGGATGTTTGCCCATTTCCGTTGAAGTTCTCGATTTACTGCGTGCGAAGTTCGCCACGATCCTGCCCCACCTCGATGAACTTGCCACGCGCTTGATGCTGGCGGTCGAGGCTTGTTCCCTGGGTCATGGCGGGATCTCCGCGGTGACTCGTGCCTCGGGTGCAGCACGCTCAAGGGTCCAACAGCGCGTCAACGAACGGGAAGCAGGTGGAACCCACCCGCAGCGGGGACCCTAAATCCCCTTGTCATGGACAACCCTCTCCACCTGTGAAACTGGCCACCGAGCTCACCGAAGAAGGACGCCGTGTGGGAGCGGAGAGTGTGGCGAAACTGCCCAAGCCGCCAACCACCTCGAGGGCCACAAACCGGTCATTTCCGTGGACACGAAGAATGAAGGAACTCCTCGGGGACTACAAAAACAATGGCACCCCACCGGAGAACTGTGAACAGGTCAAGGTTCACGACTTCATCGACAAGGAAAAGGCAAGGCCAACCCCTACTGTATCTATGACGTCGGCACCACCCACCCGGGCGCCAGCCGGTTGCTGATCACCGCCGCCGGCCGCGGCTCCAACGGCTACCGGACCCGCCTGTGGAAGACCGAACTTGCCGCACTGGCCACCGAAACGGGCCTGTCCATCACGGTCTGCCACCTGCCCCCGGGCACCAGCAAATGGAACAAGATCGAGCACAAGCTCTTCTCTCGCATCTCCCTGAACTGGCGCGACCGAGCGCTGACCAGCCACGAAGTCATCGTCAATTTCATCGCCGCTACCACCACCAAAACCGGACTCACCGTCCACGCCGAACTCGACAAGGCATCCATCCCACCGGCGTCAAAATACCCAATCAGGACAGGGCAGCACTGGAGTCCAGAAGAATGATCAACAGACACCCTCAACAGGCCCGAATGGCACCCCGAATGGAACTACACCCTAAAACACGAGACACACCAACCAAATAATCAGCGAGCCCTTATGTCGTTTTCAGAAGTCGACTGCACAGAATGTCTGAAGTCGTCTGCACCGTGCTTCCATGAGCCCGGGAGGCGCCCGGTTGGCGCCGGTGAAGCCTTGGTCCGTGAAGGTATTGCGGCAGATCGGCTTCCACGACGGTATGTGACTGATTCTGCTGTTCTTTGGATCATTGGTGTAAATGGATGCGCGGGGGAGAACACCGTATCCCGCCTAATCGACGGGCCCGCCCAACGCAACACACCTGGCTGGTAGTCGAAGATCCGGGGATGCCTTCCCGTGTTTTGCTGGTCTGCCGTTCCAATGTGAACGGCCTGACGGTGCCCCTACCTCTGAAGCTGGAAAGAACGTTTGATATAGAAACGCGACCAAAATCGGGTCGTTTTCTCCCCCTCCTGCACTAGTATCAACAATTGAACTTGCAGATTCCGTCAGGTTCAATTCTTACTCGAAGGAGATGGGATTCACGCGATATGGGGGGGGGGGAAATCGAAAAGCAGGAAGATTGCAGGTATTGGCGTTGCCGTAGCTATTGGAGTTTCCATGACAACTCCCGCAGCCAATGCAGCGCCCGTCCAGTCAAGCGACGTACTTTCCACGCTTGAGCAGGTCAGTAGCGAATCGGTCCCGAATGGCCTGGCTCCCATGGTGGCGAACTCACCCATTGAGGACATCGCAACCACTGGCGAGTCAGTCGATGTTGAAGCGGGAAACTCCATTGTGACCATCCCGTCCGACACCTCGCTGCCCATCGAGATGCAGGATAAAGATGGAACATTCATCTCACTCACGCTCCCGCAAGCGCAGACGGGGGCCCTGCCGAGCAGATCGGTGATGGCGTCATTGCCTACGATAATTCCGACGGCCCCCACACTATTCCGCTCGTCAAAGACTATGGCAGCGTCCAGGTAACAACGGTCATCGACGACGCACAGGCTCCCACTCAATACGTCTATGACTTCGATTTGCCCGATGGCGCGAGCCTTACGCAGACCGAGGAGGTATCGCCTTCCTAGACGGAGACGGAAGCTATATTGGGGGCGTTGCCGCGGCTTGGGCGGTGGATGCGGAAGGTCAGACCGTACCGGCCCGGTACGAGATCGAGGGATCAAAAGTTACTCAGGTAGTTGCCCACGACGAGAAGGTTAGTTACCCAGTTGTAGCGGATCCGCTGTGGGGAACCAAACCTATCCAGAGTGCTTCATGGATACTCCGCGACGGAGCGGTGTCCCTCTCAATCGTCCCCACTCGGTGGAACCGCTTCAACGCCACCTTCGGACCGGCAATTACGGAGGGGTGGAAGGAAGCCCTTGTCAAAACGCCGAGTACGTACCTGAACCACCGGACTTACAATAGGACAACTGCAAACACGACGCAGATGTACTGGCAGTACCAGTGCCGCCAGGTGGCGGCGTTCTTCAAGGGGTCACGGAATATCGAACCGCATCGTTATCGGTCGTCCTATGCTCAGTACTCTCTAAACCCTTGCAACTAATCGAACTGGAGGGACGTCTTGAACAGCAAGGCATCTAAGCGCTGGGGGTTACTCCTAGCGGTTAGCATTACGTTAATTGTTTGCGGATCGGTCAGTCTCATCAATGCTGGTCTCGTTGCGGACGAGAACAACCTGACAAACAACTTCCACCCTTCGCTGTGGGGCATTTTGGGAGTCGGGATTGTCGGCCTAGTCATTTCATTGCCGTCGTGGTTCGCTACTCGGCGGAAAGGACAATCCGCCTAGCAGCCTGGCCTCGGACTGGCTACTGACAAATTTCCAGCAAAGACGAATGCAACCAATATCGGGGAGAGCCTCGTCGGTCACGGCTGGCCTCCCCTACGTCATTCCTCACAGCCGACCTCGGCAGATGAGCGACGAGAACGCGGCTAGACGAGGGTGTTAGCCTGGCTGCGATCAGCGACCCCCTGCTTCCGTGAATCGCAGTGATAAGCCCAGTTACGCCATGCGCAGGTGCGCGGCGTTAGGTGAGTTTCGTGGGAAGCTGCTCCCAGCGTTCTGCTCACGCTGGCCGAAGTTGGCGGGACTTTCCCTCCTGCGGCACGGCAGCCTTTCTCGGAAACGAAGGATTTCAAGAATAGGTTGATTTGAGAATCGTGGTGTTCGCGGCGAGCGGCCGCAAAGGGGCGTCTTTCTGCGGAAAACCGCCGTGGGGACGAAAACCGAGCTCGAGGTGGGCCGTTCTCACAAATAGTTCTCGAAACGGTACAGTCAAACCAAAGCCCCTGATTGAGTTTTGAGAAGAGAACACACCTGACCGCACACCGCATCGGCTATGCCCGGGTCTCCACGAGGGACCAGCACCTGGACCTGCAGCTCGACGCCCTGAAGGAGACCGGATGCGACAAAATCTACGAAGACACAGTCAGCGGCACCACATCCCAACGCCCCGGACTTGACTAGGCGCTGGACACCGTGCGCGACGGTGACACCCTGGTGGTGTGGAAGCTGGACCGCCTGGGCCGGAGCGTGAAAGACCTCTTGGACTTCGCCGGCGGCCTGAACAACCGGGGCGTAGGCTTCGTCAGCCTCACCGACGCGATCGATACCACTACGGACTCCGGGCCGCGCGCGAACAAGGACGAGTAGGCGGCCGCAAACGCATTATGACGGAAGCCAAGATCCGCTCCGCCCGTAAACTCCTCAACCAAGGAACACCGCCCCGGGAAGTTGCCAACAGCCTCGGTGTCTCCGTCCCTACCCTCTACCGATGGGTCCCGGCAACAGGAGCCGCTGGGGCTTCGACTCAATAGCCGCCGCTATTTGGTGCAGACGACTTCTGAAAAAATGACTGTTGGTGCAGAGGACCATTGAGCAGAATGCAGTTCCGCGCAGGGGACCTCTGACATTTCCGTGTCCATACTCGTCTGCACAACCCCGGAATTGCGCGGGAGAGAGTGCAGACGACTTCTGAAATCGACACCTAAGTAGCCTCGTTTAGCGCCGGACTGTCCACCGAGTGCCGGTTTAGCGGATACCAAGCGGTAGGTCTTAAGCTGTTGTGGTGAGCCTTGCCCAAAACAGCGTTGATTCTTCCGCCACCCCAGCCAGCACTGCCAGCACTGCCGAGATCGGTGTCCCCGCACCCGATGCCCTCCCACGGACCTATCAGGTGCGCACCTACGGCTGCCAAATGAACGTTCACGACTCCGAGCGCATGGCTGGGCTGTTGGAAACCGCTGGCATGGTGGCTGTGGAGGAAGCAGGCCCGGGACGAATTCTTGACGCCAACGGTGATGCGGTACCGGATGTTGTGGTGTTCAACACCTGCGCCGTGCGGGAAAACGCGGACAACAAGCTTTACGGCAATCTGGGCATGCTGGCGCACATCAAGGAAATCAATCCGGGCATGCAAATCGCCGTGGGCGGCTGTTTGGCGCAAAAAGACAGGGACACCATCCAAAAGCGTGCGCCCTGGGTTGATGTGGTGTTCGGCACCCACAATGTTGGCGCACTGCCGGTGCTGTTGGAGCGGGCACGCCACAATGCCGACGCTGAAATGGAAATTTTGGAGTCGCTGGAAGTCTTCCCCTCCACTCTTCCCACCCGGCGAGACGCCGTTTATTCGGGCTGGGTCAGTATTTCCGTGGGCTGTAACAACACCTGCACCTTCTGCATTGTGCCGTCGCTGCGCGGCAAGGAACGTGACCGCCGCCCGGGAGAGATCTTGGCTGAAGTGCAGGCGTTGGTGGACGACGGCGCCATTGAGGTGACGCTGTTGGGCCAGAACGTGAACTCCTATGGTGTTGAGTTTGGTGATCGGCTCGCCTTTGGCAAGCTACTGCGCGCCTGTGGCCAGATCAAGGGCTTGGAGCGTCTCCGCTTCACCAGCCCACACCCGGCCGCGTTCACCGACGATGTCATTGCCGCCATGGCGGAAACCTCCAACGTCATGCCGCAGCTGCACATGCCGCTGCAATCGGGTTCGGACAAGGTCCTCAAGGATATGCGCCGCTCCTACCGCTCTGCCAAGTTCCTAGGCATTTTGGACAAGGTTCGGGATCAGATACCCTCCGCTGCTATTTCCACTGACATCATCGTGGGGTTCCCCGGCGAGACCGAGGAGGACTTTCAGGCGACGCTTGATGTGGTGGAAAAATCGCGCTTCGCCACAGCCTTCACGTACCAATACTCACAGCGGCCAGGTACTCCGGCGGCAGATCTGCCCGAGCAACTGCCCAAGGAAGTGGTGCAGGAACGTTTCCTGCGCCTGACAGCGCTCCAGGACAGGATCTCGGCCGAAGAAAACGCGGCCCAATTGGGCATAGAAGTGGAAGTCATGGTGACAGCGACCTCCGGGCGCAAGGCAGCCCAGACCAACCGGCTCTCGGGCCGGGCCCGGGATCAGCGCCTGGTCCACTTCAGTGTTCCCGAAGGGGCGCAAACCCCCCGCCCGGGGGATCTTGTCACCGTCACCATCACCGAAACGGCCGCCTTCCATGTGGTGGCCGACCCCGCAACAGCTGCCGACTTTAAACTGCGCCGTTCACGCGCAGGGGACGCCTGGGATCTGGCGCAGGCCGACTCCTGCGGCGTGCCCACAGCAGGCGCGGGCGGCGGCACTCGGCCGAAGGTCAGCTTGGGCATGCCAGCCCTGCCGGTGCGCACCGCGTGAGCGCAGCAGCGTTGCCGGTGGTCGCCGTCGTCGGGCCAACGGGGTCCGGGAAATCTGAGCTGGCCCTGCAACTGGCCGAACGCTTTGACGGGGAAGCCATCAACGCCGACTCCATGCAGTTCTACCGGGGCATGGACATTGGGACAGCAAAGCTGCCGTTGGCGCAACGCCGCGGAATCCCGCACCATCTGATGGACTTTTTGACTGTGCGTGAAGACACCACAGTGGCCACCTTTCAGGACCTGGCGCGCGCTGCCATTGCCGATGTTCGGTCGCGCGGGAAACTGCCGATTCTGGTAGGCGGCTCGGGACTTTATGTGCGGGCCGCCCTGGACGTGCTGGAGTTTCCCGGCACGGACCCCACAGTTCGCTCGGCGCTGGAGGCTGAACTGGAACGTGCGGGCCTGGCCACCCTGGCAGCCCGCCTGGCAACGGTGGATCCCGTGTCCGCAGCACGCATCAGCGACGGCAAGCGGGTGGTGCGGGCACTGGAAGTCCATGAACTGACAGGACGGCCCTTTAGCTCGTTTATGCCGGAGCGTGAGTATTTTTCCCCGGCGGTGCAGATAGGTCTCAATGGTGACCGCGCCGAACTTCACCAGCGCCTTGCCGGGCGGGTCCACGGCATGGTTGCCGACGGGCTGCTGGCGGAGGTTCAAGCACTCATTCCACAAGGCTTGCGCGAAGGGCGGACAGCCCAGAAGGCGTTGGGCTACCAACAATTCCTGCACGTCGTGGACGGCGAATCAACAGTGGCCCAAGCCAGCGAGGGGACCATTGTGGCCACCCGACAATTTGCCCGCCGCCAACTGACCTGGTTCCGTGCCGATCCGCGGGTGCACTGGCTTGATTGGGCCCGCAACGATTTGGCTGCGGCAGCCGCCGGGCTGGTACGCGCCACCATCGAGGGCTGAGACCTCATCGGTGCCGCGAAGTGCACACTTGTACCGCGGCGAACGCCACTTGCTTTAGGGTTAATCCATGACTAACGCCACCACTTCCCTGACAGGCATGCGCTTTTCCAAGGGCCACGGAACAGGCAACGATTTTGTGTTGCTGGCCGACCCCGATGGTCTGCGTGACCTTGCGCCCGATCAGATTGCCAGGCTGTGCGATCGTCACCTGGGGATTGGTGGCGACGGATTGATTCGCGCGGTTCGCTCCAGACATGTCAGCGAGGGGGCTGGGCTGGTGGCGGCACACCCCGACGCCGAATGGTTCATGGACTACAGCAACGCTGACGGAACCCGATCCGAAATGTGCGGCAACGGAGTGCGGGTCTTTGTGCACTTCCTGCTGGCCCAGGGCCTAGCCACCCTCGAGCCCGGCGAAGAGCTCACCATTGGCACGCGGGCCGGCATTAAAGTGGTGGCACGGACGGCCACCGGCTACCGGGTCGACATGGGCCCTTGGTCGTTCATTTTCCCCGAACAGGCGGCACAGGGCGGATCGGATTCCCTGGTGGCCGCTGCCGGCTTGGAGGTGGAACGCCCGGCCCTGTCCATCAGCATGGGCAATCCGCACACGGTAGTGGCTTTGGCGGACCTGAGCGAGCTGGCGGGGACCCGGCTCGGTGAGGCTCCCACAGTGACGCCGCAGCCCCCGTACGGAACGAACGTTGAGTTGGTGGTGCCGGCCGAGCCCCTGGTGCGGGACGACGTCGGACACATCAGCATGCGCGTCCACGAGCGTGGCGTGGGGGAGACGCTTTCCTGCGGCACCGGAGCCTGCGCGGCCGCCGCGGCCATCCGCTTCTGGGCCGGTACTGAGGCCCCCGATAGTTGGATTGTTGCCGTGCCCGGCGGTGAAGTGGGTGTGCGGTTCTTTCCGGGCGCCGACGGCAACGAACACGTGGAACTCAGCGGCCCGGCCGTCATCGTTGCCGATGGCGTCCTTGCCGACGGTGTGCACTAACCGGGACCGCAATGGGCAGCACCAACGCGAAGACGCCGCGCCCGTAACGGGCGCGGCGTCTTCACTGTGCGGGCTTCCGGGGCTCAGGGCTTGGTGCGGGTGACGCGCAGAATCCTGAAGGCCTTGTTGGTGGAGTCACGGGCCACGGTGAATCCGGCGTCGGGGAACTGCTCGGTGAGTTCGGTGCTCAGCCAACGCTGCAAGGAATCCGAACCCAGATTCTTTTGAACCACTAAATAGGCGGTGCCATTGTGCGTCAAACGTGGCAGCCACATCAGCAGGATCGAATGCAGTTCCGACTTACCCACGCGGATGGGCGGGTTGGACCAGATGGTGTTGAAGCGCACAGCCGGATCAACAGCGTCCGGGGTTGAGGCGTGAACATTGCTCAGCCCCAGGGCCTTGGCGTTGTCGTTGGTCAGGTCGATGGAGCGCTCATTGACGTCCACGGCGTAGATGGTGGCGTCGGGGGAGCGCAGCGCAAGGCTCAAGGCAACGGGGCCCCAGCCGCAGCCAATGTCCAACAGGTTCCCGTCGGAGGCCGGCGGTGGTGCTTCGGAGAGCAAAATGGTGGTGCCCTTGTCCACTCCGTCGGGGCTGAAGATGCCGCCGGCCGTTTGCAATTGACGTTTTTCACCGGCTAAAACCACGCTGAGGGGACGGCGTTTCATCGGTGTTGACGGTTGTGAACTGAAATAGTGATCTGCGCCCTGAGTACCCATAGTCATGCCAGATTAGTGCGAATTCCCGTGATTGGGAATCTAGGCGCACCTAAGGGCCGGGCGGAGGCGGTAACCGCGTTATCCACAAGCTCTGGGCTGAAAAGGTGTGAGTGTGGGCGGCCCAGACTACGATTGAGGGTAAGCGTCTATGAGGAGAATATGTCCAACGCATCTGCACACACTGGTTCCGACGATAACAAGCTGCCCGAACACGGCAAAAACGGGACACCAACGCAGGAGTCCGGCCAGAACGGCCCGGATCTCTCTGTTGCCGAGATTGAAGCCGTGATTGAACGGATCTTGGCGAAGGACGCAGCAACAAGCCGCGCCGTGCGTGCCGATGATGACGTGGATGCCCAGGATCCCCACGCAGGAACTCCCGCCACACGGCCCTTGGGTGGGCAGGCTCAGGCCGTGTCGAGCCTTGACGTCCAGCACAGCAGCTTTGACGGCGCGCAGGATGAACTTGCCGAACGGCATGCCCTGCGCCGCCGCTCCGGGCTGTCCACGGAACTCGAAGACGTCACAGAGGTCGAGTACCGCCAGCTGCGGCTGGAACGGGTGGTCCTGGCAGGGTTGTGGTCCCAAGGCACCATGGCCGACGCCGAGAACTCGTTGCGCGAGCTGGCCGCACTGGCCGAAACAGCCGGCTCCGAGGTGCTGGACGGTCTGGTGCAGCGCCGTGCCAAGCCCGACCCGGCCACCTACCTTGGCACCGGCAAGGCCCAGGAGCTCAAGGAAATTGTGCACGCCACCGGGGCGGACACCGTGATTATTGACGGCGATCTGGCCCCGTCACAACGCCGCACCTTGGAAGAGGTTGTCAAGGTCAAGGTCATTGACAGAACAGCCTTGATCCTGGACATTTTCGCCCAACACGCCAAATCCCGGGAAGGCCGGGCCCAGGTGGAGCTGGCTCAGATGGAATACCTCCTGCCACGCCTGCGTGGCTGGGGCGAATCCATGTCCCGCCAGGCGGGTGGACGGGTGGGCGCTGCCGGTGGCGGTATTGGTTCCCGTGGCCCGGGTGAAACCAAAATGGAACTCGATCGGCGAAAAATCCGCACCAAGATGGCAAAGTTGCGTCGCGAGATTGCCGCCATGAAACCAGCGCGCGACACTAAGCGCGCCAACCGCAAACGCAACAATGTGCCCTCAGTTGCCATTGCCGGCTACACCAATGCCGGAAAGTCCTCGCTGCTGAACCGCCTCACCGATGCTGGCGTGCTGGTTGAGAATGCCTTGTTCGCCACCTTGGACCCCACGGTGCGCAAAACCGAGACAGCCGACGGCCTGGGCTACACCCTGGTGGACACTGTGGGCTTTGTGCGCTCACTACCCACCCAATTGATCGAAGCGTTCCGTTCCACCCTGGAGGAGGTGGCCGACGCCGACCTGATCTTGCACATTGTTGACGCCTCACACCCCGATCCCGAGGGTCAGATTGCAGCCGTGCGAGCCGTCTTCGCCGAAGTGGAGGCGTTGGCGATCCCTGAGCTGATCATCTTGAACAAGGTGGATATTGCCGACCCGTTCGTGGTGGAACGGCTGCGCCAGCACGAGGCCAACACGGTGGTGGTTTCGGCACGCACGGGCCAGGGCATCGATGAGCTGCTCCAGGCCATCAGCGTGGCAATTCCCCACCCCAGTGTTACCTTGACGCTGCTCATCCCCTACGACCGCGGCGATGTTTTGAACAAGCTGCACCGCTCCGACGCCGAGATCATCACGCTGGAACACGGCGAACAAGGAACTGTGGCCCATGTGCGGGTCCGCGAAGATCTGGCAGCCGAGGTTGAACCGTTTGTCCAACATGGCTGATAGTGAATTGTCGCAACAAGCACTGGAACTTCTGGACAGGGCTGTCGAGTCCATGGGCGGCCAGCGCCGTGACGGTCAGCACGAAATGGTGCGCCGCGTGGTGGACGCCATTGAAAGTGGGGATCACCTGTTGGTTCAGGCCGGGACGGGCACCGGAAAGTCGCTTGCCTATTTGATCCCGCTGATCGTCAATGCGCTCACCAGTGACAAGCCCTCAGTGGTGGCCACGGCCACCCTGGCGTTGCAGGCCCAGATTGTGGGCCGCGATGTGCCGCGGCTTTTGGCTGCCCTGGCACCTGTTTTGCCGCGCCCCATTGACGTGGCTCTTGTCAAGGGCCGCAGTAACTATGTGTGCAAGCAGAAGCTGGGCGGTGGTTTCCCGTCCGAGGACACCGGTGAAGGGGCCCTGTTCACGCTGGGGGAGGATTCCTCCGTGACTCACCTGCCCGGGGCCACCACCGGACCCACCTCCTTGCTCGGGCGGGAAGTGGTGCGTCTGCGCGAATGGGCGCAGGACTCGCAGACAGGCGACAGGGATGAGTTAGTCCCCGGCGTTACCGACAAGGCGTGGCGGCAAGTCTCCGTCACCTCGATGGAATGCCTGGGGGCGCAGAAGTGCCCGCTGGCCACTGAATGCTTCTCGGAGCTGGCCCGCGCCCGTGGCGCCGAAGCGGACATCGTGGTGACAAACCACGCCATGCTGGCCATCAGCGCCTTCGAGGGCATTGCGGTTCTGCCGGACTATGACGTGGTGGTGGTGGATGAAGCCCACGAACTACAGGACAGGGTCACCGGTGCCGTCACCGGGCAACTGTCGGTGCAGATGGTGCAGGCGGCAGCCTCCAGTACCCGCAAGCACACAGCTGTTTCGGTTGAGGCCATTCACGCCAGTGCTACGGCACTGGATCTGGCTTTTGCCGGGACGGCGGAGGGTTTGCTGCCCAACGGCCTGAACGACGTTCAAAGCCAGGCCGTTGCACAAGTGCGCGACGCCGTGCGGGCGGCACTCTCAGATTCCAAACCGGAGGGCAACGCCGCAGTGGACGGCGGCAGGTCCATTGCCCGGGCCCGGCTGAACTTGATCTTTGATCTGTGCGAGCGGCTGCTCACTGCCGCTGATGCGCGTGAGGTGGTGTGGGCTTCACGGCCAGGCAGTTTCACCCCCGGCAAGGGTTATCAGAAGGCTGACGACGGCGAACCGGCGGTCATTAACATTGCCCCCTTGAGTGTGGCCATGAAACTTCGTGAGGGCTTGTTCGCGGACCGGACAGTGGTGCTGACTTCGGCAACGTTGGCCATTGGCGAATCCTTCCAGGCCACGGCCGGCGGGCTGGGCCTGCTGGGTCCCGAGGCACCCGCCTGGACGGGGGCCGACGTCGGCTCTCCCTTCGACTACCCCAAGCAAGGCATGCTGTACGTGGCTGCGCACCTGCAAAAACCAGGCTTTGGCATGTCGGCCGAGCAGCTTGATGAACTGGCTGCGCTGATCACTGCCGCCGGTGGCGGTACCCTGGCGTTGTTCTCTTCGCGCCGAGCGGCAGAGGACGCGGCTGAAAAATTGCGCAAGAAACTCTCGGTCAAGATTCTGTGCCAGGGCGATTCCTCCATGGCTGGGCTCATCAAGGAATTCGCCGACGAACCGGACACCTGCCTGTTCGGCACCATGTCACTGTGGCAAGGCGTTGACGTTCAAGGAACGTCCTGCCGGCTGGTGGTCATTGACAGGATTCCGTTCCCGCGACCCGATGACCCGCTGGTGACAGCGAGGGCCCGGGCCGTGGCACAAAGCGGCGGCGACGGCTTCATAGCCATCTCCGCAACCCATGCAGCCGTGCGGCTGGCCCAAGGCGTGGGGCGCCTGATTCGCTCAAGCGCCGACAGGGGAGTGGTGGCTGTTCTTGATTCCCGCCTGGCCAACGCCAGTTACGGCGGATTCTTGCGCGCGGCACTGCCGCCGTTCTGGGCCACCAAGGACCGCGCCGTGGCCTTGGCGGCCCTGAAGCGGCTCTCCGGGAAATAACGCTATGGCCCAGGAACGGGTATTTTTGTAGGCTACGTAAAGGAGACACCAAAGGCCGCCCGCGGCCGACGTGTCGGATAGTAGCCGGAAAATGCCCGTTCCTGGGCCTTAGGAACCATGAATCCGTATGCGTGTTATTTGGCGCGACTAGAGGCTTCGGAGCACCGACACCACTTTGCCCATGATGGTTGCGTGGTCCCCCAGAATGGGTTCATAGCGGGTGTTCTGGGGCAGTAACCAGGTGTGCCCGTCACGCTGACGGAACGTTTTAACAGTGGCCTCGTCGTCGAGCAGGGCAGCCACAATGTCGCCATTGTTGGCTGTTGGCTGTTGGCGCACCACCACCCAGTCACCGTCGCAGATGGCCGCGTCGATCATGGAATCACCTTGAACCTTGAGCATGAACAGCTCCCCGCTGCCCACAATTTGGCGTGGCAACGGCATGATGTCATCGACCGACTGGTCGGCCAGGATGGGACCGCCGGCCGCAATACGGCCCACCAACGGAACAAAGGCAGTGTCAGAGGAGCTGCTGAGTTCGGCGAAGTTGAGCCCGTTGGAGCTGCGTAGCTGTGATGGTGCGCTGACCCCTTCAATCTCCACCTCGCCGTTGTCCAAAACCAGTGGGATAAGAACTTCCATGGCGCGGGGGCGCTTGGGGTCGCGCCGCAAGTAGCCGTGGCGCTCAAGCTGGGTCAGTTGGTGCGTGACGCTGGACAGGCTGGCCAGCCCGACGGCGTCGCCGATTTCACGCATGGAGGGCGGGTAGCCCTTGTCGGCAATGGAGCGCTGGATGCACTCAAGGATCTTTTTCTGCCGAACAGTGAGCCCCTTCATGCCAGCGCGGCTGGGTGCTTGGGGGATGCGGTGCGGAGGTTCGTGAAGCGCCATGGTTCCGGGTCCTTTCGTGGCTGCCCTGAACAATGTCAGTGCCTGCTGGTGGACTGCATCTAGCGGCCAATCCTTGTGATTCAAGTTTAAGCCACAATACGGCCAATTTCAAACATTTGTTCTATCAACCCTTGGCAAGTGTCGTCAATAGATGCTAAAACTGTACTAGTAGCAAATTAGAACATACGTTCTATCGAGGATACGAAGTATGGAATTTCGATCCAGTCGGCATGTGTGGCCAGGGATCTAGATCCACTGTGAAAGGACGAGAAGTCATGAATGCAATGGTTATCTCTGCAGGACCTCTTAGTAGTACACCCAAGGCCCTGTTCGGCGCCGGCCCGGCCGGCTCCGCCCAGCATCATTGGCGAGCTGCCCCCGCGGCAAAGCTGGCGCTGACGCGCAGGGGCAGGCTTGTTCTCTTTGGTGTGCCGGCCATCGTTGCCTCCTCACTGCTGGTGTTCATCGCCTTGGCAATTGTCTTTGGCTCCCTGGCAAGCCCTGCCAACGCCAGCGCTGAGCATCCGGCCATCGATATGGACAGTTACGCGCATTCGGTGACTGTCCTCCAGGGCGACAGTTTATGGAGCATCGCCGGCGCCTCCAATCCGAATCGGGACGTCCGCGAAGTGGTACGGGAGATCGTTGCCCTGAACGAACTCAGCACAGGCGTACTGCAAGCAGGGCAGCGGATCTTCGTGCCCATCCCGCAGTAGAACACCGGCAGCCGGCAAACCCACGAACGGGTGGCCGGGGCAAAGTGTCCGCATACTGTCACGGTTTCGGTGTTTGCCGCCCCCGGCAATTAAGCTGGAACCATGGATCAGTTTGAACGCCTAGGCCAATTGCCACTCCGCGACGATCTGCGCGGACTGCACCCCTACGGTGCACCCCAACTTGACGTCCCGGTGCTGCTGAATGTCAATGAGAATACCTTCGGTGTCCCCGCCGACGCCAAGGAAGCCATCCTGAAAGCCGTCGCTGCGGAACTGGAAGGCCTCAACAGGTACCCCGACAGGGAATTCAGCACTCTCCGCCAGGAGCTGGCAACCTACCTCGGCCACGGCCTCAGCGATGACAACGTGTGGGCCGCAAACGGCTCCAATGAAGTACTGCAACAAATCCTTCAGGCATTTGGTGGGCCAGGACGCACCGCCATGGGGTTCCCGCCCACATACTCGATGTACCCCCTGCTGGCCAGCGGCACAGGAACCGGCTACATCGCGGGATGGCGCGATGCGGACTTCGGTTTGAGCGCAGCATCGGCGGCCGAACAGGTGCGCCAGCACGCCCCTAACATCGTCTTCCTGTGCTCACCGAACAACCCCACCGGAACTGCCCTGGGCTTGGACGTGGTGAAGGCTGTCTACGAAGCCGGTGAAGCATCGGCATGCATCGTCATTGTTGATGAGGCGTATGCGGAATTCGCTCACACCGGAACGCCCAGCGCACTGAGCCTGCTCGAGGGCCGCCCGCGCCTGATCGTTTCACGCACCATGAGTAAGGCGTTTGCCTTGGCTGGGGCCCGGCTGGGCTACTTGGCGGCCGCTCCGGAGGTCACCGACGCCCTCCGTTTGGTCCGCCTGCCGTACCACCTCTCAGCCATCACCCAGGCCACAGCTGTAGCCGCCCTGCGCACATCAGTTTCCCTCTTGGTCAATGTTGAAGCGATCAAGGTCCAGCGCGACAGAATCGTGCGGGAGCTGACAGCCCTAGGCCTGACACCCGCGCCCTCGGATTCGAATTTTGTGTTCTTTGGCGGGCTCGAGAACCCCCACGCCGTCTGGGAAGCCTTGCTGGCTGATGGCGTGTTGATTCGCGACGTCGGAATTCCCGGACATTTGCGGGTCACTGCCGGCACCGAGGCGGAAACAAGCGCCTTCCTCAACGGCTTGCGTGCCATTTTGGCCAGCTAAGATCACCCATGCAGGACGCTGCCACTCCGGGCGCCGGGGCGCGGGCGCTGACTGTTTTGGGCAATATCATGCCTTCCCTTCTAAACTGGTGTCATACATACAATAATTCGCGAGCCCGGCCTTGCCCCGCGCCTGCCGGGCGGCACGGTGCGTACAAAACCAAAGGACTTGTGCAATGACTGAGAACAGCCCGCAGCCCGGCCAGGGACGCACAGCCCGTTTGGAGCGAGTAACAAGCGAGTCAAGCGTGCTGGTGGAAATCAACCTTGACGGCACGGGTGTTTCCTCGATTGACACCTCCGTCCCGTTCTACGATCACATGCTCACGGCACTGTCCAAGCACTCCCTGATCGACATGACCATCAAGGCCACCGGCGACACCCACATCGACGCGCACCACACGGTGGAGGATGTGGCCATCTCCTTCGGCGAAGTTCTCAAGGAAGCCTTGGGAAACAAGGCAGGCATTCGCCGATTTGGTGAAGCCACCGTCCCTCTCGATGAGGCCCTGGCCAATGCTGTGGTTGATGTTTCCGGGCGCCCCTATCTGGTGCACGGCGGCGAGCCGGCGGGCCAGGAGTACCACCTCATTGGCGGTCACTTCACCGGTTCCTTGACCCGGCACGTTTTTGAGGCCATCACCCTCCACGCACAAATCTGCCTGCACATGACCCTCATCGCCGGTCGCGATCCGCACCACATTGTTGAGGCACAGTTCAAGGCCTTTGCCCGCGCACTGCGCTCAGCCATTGAATCAGATCCCCGCGTCACAGGAATTCCATCCACGAAGGGCCTTTTGTGAGCTCCGAAGCCACCCCAACAGCAGTAGAAAACCAGCCGAGCGTCACGGTTCTGGACTACGGTTCAGGCAATGTTCGCTCAGCTGTGCGGGCCCTGGAACGGGCCGGCGCCACAGTGAAACTCAGCGCCAAAGCCGATGACGTGTTGAGCGCCGACGGCTTGGTAGTGCCCGGCGTGGGCGCTTTTGGTTCCGTCATGAGCGAGCTCAAGAGTGTTGATGCGCTGCGCATGATCGGACGGCGTGTGGCCGGAGGCCGGGCGGTGCTGGGTATTTGCGTGGGCATGCAAGTACTTTTTGAGGCAGGTTTCGAGCACGGCGTTCACGAAGAAGGCATGGGGGAGTGGCCCGGAACCGTTGAGCTGCTGCCCGCGCCTGTGGTCCCACACATGGGGTGGAACACTGTTCAGGCCGCGGAAGGTTCCATGTTGTTCGACGGCGTGGAGAACGAGCGCTTCTACTTTGTGCACTCCTACGGCGTGCAGAAATGGGACTTTGAAGTCCTCCAGCCCAAGATGCGCCCGCCCATGGTCACCTGGTCCGAGCACGGGGCGCCCTTCATTGCTGCCGTGGAGAACGGGCCCCTGTGCGCAACACAGTTCCACCCCGAGAAGTCAGGTGATGCGGGCGCACGCCTGCTGCGCAACTGGGTGCTGTCACTGAACAAGGCGGCCAAATAATGTGGTCACTGCTTTTGATGGGCCTGGCCGGACTGCTCATTGGTGGCGCCTACACGTTCTATCAGCAGAAAACTGCTCGATGGATTCCCATTAGTTTTGCCGTGCTTGCCGCCATGTCGCTGGTGGCTGCATACATGTTTACCCAATGAGCGCCGGCAGCCACACCACGCGGGCGCGACGTCATATCCGAAAGTACCAACCATGTTGAGGACCCCATGAGCACCCCCATTTTGGAATTGTTGCCAGCAGTCGACGTTGCCGACGGACAGGCAGTACGCCTTGTTCAGGGCGAGGCCGGCTCCGAAACCGGCTACGGTTCACCCCTTGAGGCAGCCCTTAACTGGCAGAACGACGGCGCCGAGTGGGTTCACCTGGTGGACCTGGACGCTGCCTTTGGCCGTGGCTCCAATCTGCATTTGTTGCGCGAAATGGTGGCGGCCCTGGACGTCAAGGTCGAACTCTCCGGCGGCATCCGTGACGACGCCTCCTTGGAAGGTGCCCTGGAACTGGGCGTCGGTCGAGTAAACCTCGGCACGGCAGCACTGGAAAACCCTGAATGGACAGCCAAAGTCATTGCGCGGTTTGGTGAGAAAATCGCCGTCGGACTGGATGTCCGGGGCACCACCCTGGCCGGCCGGGGCTGGACCAAGGAGGGCGGGGACATCTGGGAGGTGCTGGCCCGTTTGGAAGACGCCGGGTGTGCCCGCTACGTTGTCACGGACGTCACCAAGGATGGCACCTTGCGCGGGCCCAACGTGGAACTGCTGCGTGAAATGTGCTCCCGCACCAACAAGCCGGTTGTGGCCTCCGGCGGTATTTCCAGTCTGGAAGACCTGCGTGTCCTGCGCGAATTGGTGGGTGACGGCGTCGAAGGAGCCATCATCGGCAAGGCCCTCTACTCTGGCCAGTTCACCTTGCCGCAGGCCCTTGACGTTGCAGGCCGCCGCTAGCTCATGACTGAGATGCCCAAAAAACAGCTGCCCGGCCACATTGCCCAGGCCTTGGCTGGTGCCGGGGGCGCCACAGATTCGGCCGGGCAGCCGTGGGCGGGTCGCGATCTGCCGGCGCAGGAAAAGTACCACAACTTTGACACCGACGACGGCGCCATGGACTCCCGCTTCGCCGCCGCCCTACAGGCGCTGGGCGAAGGTTCGGGTACCGAGTCGCAGGTCATTGCCGCCTTGGCGCAGGCCCGCGTTTTCATCCCCATTGTTGCCCAGCTAGCTGAGCAAACTGTGGGGGAGAACGGCCTTGCCTCGGACAAGGAATCGGATATGGCTCTGGTGACCTTGCAAGGACCCGACGGGCGATCGGTGTTGCCGGCGTTTACCCACGCCGAAGCCTTGGCCGCATGGCATCCCGAGGCCAGGCCGGTGGCGGTGTATGCGGCCCGCGCAGCATTGTCGGCGGTGGCTGAGGAAGCACAGTTGATGGTTCTGGATCCCGGTTCGCAGCGGCCGTTTGTGGTTCGCCGTCCGGCCATGTGGGCGCTTGCCCAACAAAAAACGTGGCTGCCCAGTTACGCTGATGCGGCAGTGGAGAAGGTCTTGGCGCAATCTGTGTCAGCGCTTGGCAACAGTGCCGTGGTGGGTATTTCCGCCGGCGCCGGTCAGGGCATAGAATCCCTGTGGGGCAGTAAAGTCACCGCGGATGACCAGGTGGTGATGGGTGGCGGACCCGGACCGGAACTGTGTGTCACTATCACCTTGCTACCCGGGCTCGATCAGCACCAGGTCACCGGGCTACTGGCCCAATTGCAAGAAATGTGGGCTGCCGACGAATACTTCACCAATGCTGTTGATTCGATTCAGATCCGGCTGCGCAACCCGCACCCACGTACCTAACCCTCGCAAGGCAGCATGATGCTCATTTGTGATGGATCACAAGAGAGTAGTCACCACAGTGAATTTTGCTGCGTACCGCGAGATCCTCGCCATTGGGTCCGTGCGCCGGCTGTTGCTCGTTGGCATGGTTGCGCGCATTCCGCACGCAGCGGCAGGAGTCTTGCTGACCCTGCACGTGGTGGAGTCCATGAAGCTGAGCTACGCGGCAGCGGGCACCGTCGCCGCGGCCATCACCATCGGCATCGCCCTTGGGGCGCCCTGACGTGGCCGGATGGTCGATATTTATGGCCTGCGCCGGGCGCTCATACCGTCAGTTGTTGCTGAGGTAACTGTTTGGAGCGTTGCCCCGTTCCTGAACTTCCAGCTGCTGATTGTGGCTGCCGTTATTGGCGGACTCTTCGCTGTCCCCATCTTCTCCGTGGTTCGCCAGGCGCTGAGCGTCATGGTTCCCACCGCACAACGCCGCACGGCGTACGCGTTGGACTCCATGGGTGGGGAGGTCACCTTCATGATCGGCCCGGCCGCCGGTGTCGTGCTGGCCACCACAACCCACACAGTGGTGGGCCTGGTCATCGTTGGTGTGACGGCCTCCCTGGCAGGGGTGTTCCTTATGGTGTTCAACCCGCCCACCCGGACCGGACAAAAGGGCTCCTACGTGGCCGTCGCTGGGGGCACGGCGGAACTGCACGATCCGGTGGAGGATGAGAAGGCGCCGGATCTTTCGAACAAGAACTACGTGCAGCGCATCTGGGGAACCTCCCGGCACAATCTGCGCTGGGTCAACATTGCTGTGCTGGCCATCTTGGGCACCTCCCTTGGCGCCGGACTGGTCCTGGCAGGTGTGAACGTCAGCATGGTGGCCCTGATGAATTTCAACGACAGCACCGGGGACCTTGGCATTGTGTTCATCTTCTGGTGTGGTGCGTCCATTGTGGGTGGCATCATCTACGGCGCACTCAAACGATCCATCAACCCCTTGTGGCTGCTCGGTGCCATGGCCGTCCTGGTCATCCCCATGGGGTTTGCCATGAACGCCTGGACGTTGGGGATGCTGTACATCTTGCCCGGTTTGTTGTGTGCACCCGTGCTGACCTCAAGCGCTGAACATATTGCCGATCTTGTGGCCGAGAAGCGGCGTGGTGAAGCCATGGGCTGGTACGGCTCTTCCATGACCATCGGCAGCGCCATGGGCGCACCGTTTGCCGGCACCTCTTAAAACTCGAACGGGCAGTTGTGGTTGATGTTTAACGCAAACATCAGCCACAACTGCCCGTTCGAGTTGTCAGGAGGGTCCTAGTTGACGGCTCCGGTGAACTTTTCGCCCGGGCCCTTGCCCGGTGCGTCGGGAATGGTGGAGGCTTCACGGAAGGCGAGCTGCAATGAACGCAGGCCGTCGCGCAACGGTCCGGCATGCTGGCTGCCAATTTCCGGGGCGGCTGCTGTGACAAAGCCGGCCAGGGCTGTGATCAACTTGCGGGCCTCATCGAGATCCTTGAGTTCCTCGGCGTCGGGCCCATCCGCCAGGCCGCACTTAACCGCGGCGGCGCTCATGAGGTGAACGGCCGCCGTCGTAATGACTTCAATGGCCGGAACTTCGGCGATGTCACGCACCACGGAGGCAGCCTGTGCGTCGCTAAGGGCTTCCTCCGGGGAGGGCTGAAAGGTGTTGCGGGTGTCCGAATTATTATCTGAGCTACTCATACTGCTAAGCTTGTCATAGACCGACTCGATGCTGTTATTTCTTCTTACCCACTGTGCGAAAGCCGGGGGCCGAAAAGAAGTGGTTGTTTCGAGTTTGCAAGTGGAGTCCTCTCCCACCTTTCGACCCAATCATGGCGTTGTCTGGTTCAGGTTGGCGCCTTGCCCTGTGGGTGAGGTTAGGTAAGTCCTTAACAGGGCGCCACGCCGATTCTTCGAGGCCTCCATTGCATCAGCAAATTGGGGGCCTTCTCCGTTGCTGGTGGTACTCACCTTTCTTATGCAACAGGAGCTACACATTAGCGAGCCACGCATCAATGATCGAATCCGTGTCCCAGAGGTGCGGTTGGTAGGGCCAGCAGGCGAGCAAGTGGGGATCGTCCGCATTGAGGATGCCCTTCGTCTTGCCGCTGAGTCAGACTTGGATCTGGTTGAGGTAGCGCCGACGGCTAAGCCGCCGGTGTGCAAACTGATGGACTTCGGTAAGTACAAGTACGAGGCCGCCGTCAAGGCCCGTGAAGCACGGAAAAACCAGACGAACACTGTTCTGAAGGAAATCCGCTTCCGCCTCAAGATCGACACACACGACTACGAGACAAAGCGCGGACATGCGCAGAAGTTCCTCGGCGCCGGTGACAAGGTCAAGGCCATGATCCAGTTCCGTGGACGTGAGCAGCAGCGCCCCGAAATGGGCATCCGCCTGCTCCAGAAGTTCGCCGCAGATGTTGCCGAGGTCGGCATCATCGAGTCGAGCCCGCGCATTGATGGCCGTAACATGGTTATGGTCATTGGCCCGCTGAAGAACAAGGCTGAAGCTAAGGCTGAAGCCCGACGCAACCAGCAGCGTGCCGACGCGAAGGCGCACAACGAGGCAGTGGCCAACGGCACGGCCCGCGTTGATGTTGACCGGGACAACAAGGCCCCCTTGACTCAGTCCCTGGCAGACCTGCTGCCAGCCGGTCTTCGCTTGAACGACGACGCCGAGGCTCCCGCCGCCGAAGCAGCCCAGACACCTGTTGTCGAAGCCGCTGACGCAGTTGCTGAGAGTGCTGCTGTTGTTGAAACTCCTGCCGCAACTGTTGCCCCCGCAGCCAGTGCGCCGGAAGCTGTATCAGCTCCCGCCGTCGCCCCTGTTGCAAAGGCTCCGGCCAAGGCTGCAGCTCCCAAGGCCGCAGCCGTCAAGGCACCTGCTGCCAAGGCGCCCGCCGCTAAGGTTGCCGTCAAGGCTCCCGCCAAGCCGGCAGTCGCCGCGAAGCCCGTTGCCGCACCGAAGCCGGTAGTTGCCAAGCCGATTCCGATGCCCAAGCCCATGGCGAAGCCCGTTGCCGCCAAGCCGGCAGCCAAGCCTGCTGCGAAGTCAGCAGCAAAAACGGCCGCAAAGCCCGCCTCTGCAAAGAGCGAGCCTGCAGTCGAAACCCCCAGCTCAGCTGAATAAGGTTCCTCCTTTTCAGCGGTGAATACACCCCCACAGTGACCCAACCAGTCGCTGCAAGAGAACCACAGGCAGCGCCGGTGGATACGTAAGGAGACAGGTCCTCATGCCTAAAATGAAGACACATAGTGGTGCGAAGAAGCGATTCAAGCTCACCGGTTCCGGTAAGCTCGTTCGCCAGCAGGCCAACCGCCGCCACTACTTGGAGCACAAGCCGTCCAGCTTGAAGCGTCGCCTCAAGGGTGACATGTTGGTCGCCAAGGCTGATGTTCGCAACATCAAGAAGATGCTCGGCATCTAATTTCGCAAGTCAATCGGTGTGATTCCCAGTTCCGGGAGTAACACCATTCATCAAAGCCTTCCCTGGCATGATTGGCTTGGGATCTTTAAACTTGAAGGAGTACGCACGTGGCACGTGTGAAGAGGGCTGTAAACGCCCACAAAAAGCGTCGGGTTATTCTTGAGCGCGCAAAGGGCTACCGCGGACAGCGTTCACGCCTGTACCGTAAGGCCAAAGAGCAGCTGTTGCACTCGTTTGTGTACAGCTACGGTGACCGTCGCAAGCGCAAGGGTGACTTCCGTCGCCTGTGGATCCAGCGTATCAACGCTGCATCACGCGCCAACGGCCTGACCTACAACCGCTTGATCCAGGGCCTGAAGGCTGCGCAGATCGAAGTTGACCGTCGCATGCTGGCAGACCTGGCCGTCAACGACGCCGGTGCTTTCGCTGCACTGGTGAACCTTGCCAAGGCTGCCCTGCCTGCAGATACTTCTGCTCCGGCAGCAAAGTAATTCTTGTAGTGCCGCAAGGAGCTTGACGGTTCCTTGTTCCTGCTCAGTGACTGATAAAGTCCTAAGCATGATTGAATCCGGGCGCCCACCAGTAGAAGCAATGACCAATCCTCGAGCAGATCGGGTGCGGGACGTTGCCAAACTGGTTGGGCGCTCGGGTCGTTTAAAGCGCCGCCAGTTCCTGGCCGAGGGCCCGCAAAGCGTGCGTGAAGCCTTGAAGGCGCACAGCGACTGCCTGGCAGCCGGCGGCAGCCCCGTGGTGGAAGCCCTGTACGCCACTGTTGAATGCCTCAAGCGTTACCCGGAACTTCTCGAGGCGGCCTCCACGCCAGGAACCCGGTTGCAGGTGCGGATTGCCAGCGAGATGGTGCTTTCCGCCATGACGGACACGGTGACCCCGCAGGGCGTGGTGGCTGTATGCAATTTTGTGGACGTTCCACTGGAAGCCGTGCTGGCTGCCAAGCCGAAGCTGATTGCCATGTTGTGTCAGGTGCGCGACCCGGGCAATGCCGGCACCGTGTTGCGGGCGGCAGATGCTGCCGGCGCCGACGCCGTGATCTTCTCGCACTCCAGCGTGGATATTTACAATCCCAAGGCTGTGCGTGCCACGGCTGGTTCGCTGTTCCACCTTCCCGTGGTGCTCGGTGCCAGCGTGGCAGAGGTGGTGGCTGCGGCCAAGGCTGCAGGTGTTGGTGTCCTGGCCGCCGACGGCTATGGGCATTTGAACCTTGATCTATTGCAGGATGAGAGCGCTGCCCGCGCCTTCGATCAGCAAATGCCCGACTCCAGCTACGCACTGGAGGATCCCACGCTGTGGCTCTTTGGCAATGAAGCCCAAGGCTTGGCGGGGGAGGAGAAGGCTCTGGCGGATCACCGCGTGGCTGTGCCCGTCTATGGTGAGGCCGAGTCATTGAATCTTGGCACGGCGGCCACTGTCTGCCTGTACGCCAGCGCCCGGGCGCAGCGCCGGCTGGGGTAGCAGCCAGCACGGACCTGCCAGTCGGCACGCGCCGGTTTCGATGACGGCGCCTCCGCTGGCCTTGAGCGCACACACTGTAAGCTTTTCCGTTGTGGGCAAGGTGCCCGTGCAGGCGAGAGTTTCGGCCTGCAATGAGTTGAGGGGAAACCACTGTGTCTCACGAAGGTGGTACCAGAGCGATTATCGCTGCGCTAGTTGCCAATCTAAGCATTGCCGTCATGAAGTTCGTGGCCTATTTTCTGACCTTGTCCTCCTCGATGCTGGCCGAGGGTATTCACTCCCTGGCTGACTCCGGCAACCAGCTGTTGTTGTTGGTGGGCGGGAAGAAGGCAAAGCGTCAGGCAAGCCCCGAGCATCCCTTCGGTTACGGCCGCGAGCGTTACGTATACGCGTTCATCGTCTCCATCGTGCTCTTCAGCGTGGGCGGCTTGTTTGCCCTTTATGAGGCCTACCAAAAGTGGCAGCACCCGCACGGCATGGAGCCGCAATGGGCGTGGGTTCCGTTGGCAGTGCTGATTGGTGCCATCGGCTTGGAATGCCGCTCCTTCTATGTGGCCATCAAGGAATCCAATGTGGCTCGTGGCAAGCGCAGCTGGCGCCAGTTCATCAAGACGGCGAAGGCTCCCGAGCTGCCGGTGATCCTGTTGGAGGACGCTGCGGCGCTCCTCGGCCTGGTGTTTGCCCTGTTTGGTGTCTCCATGACCATCGCCACCGGCAACGGCCTCTGGGATGCTGCCGGCACTGCCTTGATTGGCGTGCTTTTGGTGTGTGTTGCCATCATCTTGGCCGTTGAAACCAAATCCCTGCTGCTGGGTGAATCAGCCACTGTGGAGGATGTTCGCGCTGTTGAGGCTGCCCTGGTGGGCCCCGGCGTTAGCAAGATCATCCATCTGAAGACGCTGCACCTGGGCCCCGAGGAACTGCTTGTTGCGGCGAAAATTGCTGTGGACGCCGCGGAGACGGGTGCTGAAATTGCCAAGGCCATTGACGACGCCGAGAAGAGGGTCCGCGCCGCCGTCCCCATCGCCAAGGTCATTTACCTGGAGCCTGACATTTACTCGGCGGCTGCCGCCAGCAACCCCTAAGCAGCCCCGCCTCTCTCGCAACTGACCCGCAGAAAACGCCGAAAAATCACGGAAATCCGTGAGTTTTCGGCGTTTTCTGCGGGTCAGTTGCTGAGGGGGTGTCAGTTGCTTAGGGCGGGTCAGCGCGGGGGCTGTTATTTCGCAGCGCCAGGGCCAGGGCCGGAAACAGCAGCACCGAGAGCATCCCGGCACCAATCAGAGCCGTGGCCAGGCCCGAGGGCAGGTACCCGCTGTCCTTGCCAATGGCCGTGACGGCAACAATGATGGGCAATCCCGTGGCGCCAAACAACGCAATGGCCCAACGGTCCTGCCTGGATGCGCCGGCAGGTGCGGCCAAAACGTTGGGCAGACCGCGAACAAGCAGCAAGACAATCAACAGGATCGGCACCAAGGCCATCGAGTACGCATTCTCCATGAGTGCGTCAAGATCAAAGGACAGGCCCGTGGTGATGAAGAACACCGGCACCAGGAGCCCAAACGAGACGGCCTCGAGCTTGGCGTTGACCAGCCGCCTGTCATCCGGGCTGGCACCGGCAATGAAAACCCGCCACAGGATGCCACCGGCAAATGCGCCCAGCAACATGTCCAGGCCAAAGATGACGCTCAGGGCCACCGAGCACGCCACGATGAGCAGCACCAGCCGGACCCCGAACTGGCCGCTGCTGTGCAGGGTTGTTGCTGTCAGGCGATGGAGATGCCGGTGCCTGCTCCTGGCTGTCAACCAGATCGACAGACCCGCGATCAGCACAAAGACCACGAGGAACACTGCCGAAGCCCCGAAGTCCCTGCCGCTGAGGAATAGCGAGATGGCCAGCAATGGCCCAAATTCGCCGACAGTTCCAACGGCCGTCACAGCCGTGCCGAACGGTGTTTTCGTTTCGCCTGCATCGCGCAGAATCGGCAGCAGCGTCCCCAACGCCGTGGTGGCGACGGCTATCCCGATCAGGATCGCGGCCTCAACTGTTGGACCAATGAGGAAACCTGCAGCAATTCCTGCCGCCAGTGAGATGGCCCACGCCAAGCCTGCCCGCCGTACCGGCCGGCCCTTGATGGCGGCAAAATTAATTTCGTTGCCGGCCATGAAGAACAGCATGGCCAGGCCAAACTGGGAAAACGTCTCAATGAACTCCGTGGGCTTAACCCAGCCCAGCAGTGCCGGCCCCACCAGGATGCCCAGGGCGATCTCGAACACGATCAACGGCACCTTCACCACGCGCCCCATTAGTGCGGAGAGGAGGGGTGAAGCCGCAGCAATCGCGGCGACCATGGCAATGCTCAACGACAGGTCAAACATGTCCACATACTATGCCCGGTGGGAAGCCGGGGCTAGGGTCATGATGCGGTGCTGCGGCCACGCTTGTCCAGTAGGCCACTGAACAGGGCAATGCCGAGACCCAGGACTGCCAGGGCCGCTCCCACCATGGCCGGGGCCGTGAATCCCCAGCCCCAGCTGATTACCAGGCCGCCCACAAACGCGCCGAGCGCGTTGGCCATGTTCAGGGCTGAGTGGTTGAGTGAGGAGGCCAGCGTGGGGGCGCCGGGTGAAACGTCCAGCAACCGGGTCTGCAGAGACGGCACCAGCATGGAACCGGAGGCGCCAATGACGAAGATCATGACCAGGGCCAGCCACTGAATATGCACTGTCAGGGAGTAAATCACCAGCACAGTAGCAATGAAAGCCATCATGGTGTAGATGCTGCCCATGACTGACCAGTCGGCCAGCCGGCCACCGAGGTAGCTGCCGGCGACCATGCCCAGGCCATACAGGCCAACAATGACGGGCAGGAAGCCGGCGGCGAAACCAGCAACATCTGTCATGGTGTTGGCAACGTAGGTGTACACGGCGAAGAAGCCGCCAAACCCAACAACGCCCACCAGCAGTGTCAGCCACACCTGGCCGCGACGCAAGGCACTCAGTTCGTTGCGGATGCTGGCGTCGGGGTGGGCTTTTTGCGCCGGGACGAACACGGCCATGCAAATCATGGTGATAACTCCAATGACACCGACCATGACAAAGAGCCAGCGCCAACCAAACTGCTGCCCCACAAACGTGGCCAAGGGTACCCCCAGAACGTTGGCGACGGACAAGCCCATCATGACCATGGAAATGGCCCGGCCGCGCTTGGTGGGTGCCACCAGGGAGGCGGCAAGCACCGCAGCCACACCAAAGAATGCGCCGTGCGGCAAACCGGCGACAAAGCGCGTGATCATCAGCGTGGTGTAGTCCTGGGCGAAAACAGAGAGCAAATTCCCCACGGTGAACAGCGCCATCAATCCGAGCGCCAGGGCCTTACGCGGCATTTTGGCGCCAAGGGCGACCAGCAGTGGTGCGCCCACCACCACGCCCAAGGCGTAGGCGGAGATGACGTGTCCGGCTTCCGGGACGCTGACGCCCACTCCCACGGCCACGTTGGGCAGCAGTCCCATCATGGCAAATTCGGTGGTGCCGATGCCAAAGCCGCCAATGGCGAGGGAGAGGATGGCCCAGGCCACGACGTTGGGGGTGACAGCCTTGGGTGGGCGGGCGTTTCTAAGCAGTGTCATCTCATAACTTTCGCGAAGTGGTCTTCCTCTATTGCCGCACTGTGCTAGGCGGTCGGGCCGGTGCCTGAGAATTTTTGGCGGCGCGGTGGGGCAGGTAAACGCCTTCACCAGTCTAGTTCGCCTTACACTGGGGCGGTGACGATCAAAAAGCAGATAGTAGGCGCAGCCGTGGTGGATTCGCTGCAGGCCCCCGTGCGCGTTTTAGCGGCCAGGCGCACAGCCCCGCCGGAGTTCGCCGGCATGTGGGAATTCCCCGGCGGCAAGATTGAGCCAGGGGAGACCCCCGAGCAGGCGTTGCACCGCGAGCTTGCCGAAGAGTTGGGGGTCACTGTGCGGCTGGGCGCAGAACTTGAAAGTCCGACGTCGGGCGGCTGGCCGCTGAACGCCAACGCCGCCATGCGCGTGTGGCTGGCACAGGTGAGCGACGGCACAGCCGAACCGTTGGAAGACCATGACCAGCTGCTGTGGGTGGGTTTGGATGATCCGCGTCTGCTTGAGTTGGCATGGATTCCTGCGGATTTGCCCATTGTTCACGCGCTCATAGCTTTCGGTGCCGCACCTTAGAAAATCGCTGCGGGTGTTGGAAACCGCAACTGCTGTGCCAGACTAAGGTCTACCGAAGAATTTTAGGAGGTTGTGCCATGACGAGTGAAGACCACCACGAAACATCGCCCGCCGGTGCCAGTGATGAAACGAAAGAAAAGTTTCGCCAGGCTCTGGAAAACAAGAAGAACAAGCAACACGGCAGCGTAGAAGCTGCCAATGGTTCCAAGATCAGTTCATCGCACGGATCGGCGTCGCACAAACGCGAGTTCCGCCGCAAGAGCGGATAGCTAAAGAGTTTGCGCCCCATCAGCACCGTTCCGAACGTCTTAGAACAGGGTGGGGTTTAGTGCGGCGAAGGCGGGGGACCCCACGGGGTCTCCCGCCTTTTTGCTGGGCGCAACACCCCTGAAACCGCCCGTCGGCATGCTGCCGGCAGGGTATTGGGCTTCCTCGCGCCGGGCGTCATGAATAAAACCCTGCGCGGTAAAGCCATGGCGCGCCTTGGCCTCATTGACTCGGCTGGCCAGCCACTGGCGGTACTCCTTTGGTGCGTAGGCACCGGAGCCGTACAAGCGCTGGTACCGGCCCACCAGTGCCGGGTGTTCACGGGCCAGCCACTGCATGAACCATTCCCTGGTGCCGGGGCGCAAATACAAGGCGCCGGCGCTCAACCCGGTGGCACCTGCGTGGGCCAAGGCTGCAAAGAGCGAATCCAGTGCGTCATCGGAGTCGGTGAGCCACGGCAGAATGGGCATGGCCATGACACCGCACGGCAATCCGGCGTCGCGCAACTTGCTGATCAGCGCCAACCGAGCTTTGGGGGAGGGCGTCCCCGGTTCCAAGGTGTTGGCCAAATCCTCATTCAGCAAGGCCAGGGAAATGCCCATGCCCACGCTGACATGTTGGCCCGCCTCACGCAGCAAGCCGAGGTCCCTGGCCAGCAGTGTTCCCTTGGTCAGAATGGAGAACGGGGTACCGGACTCCGCCAGTGCCTTGATGATCCCGGGCATGAGTTGGTAGCGGCCCTCTGCCCGTTGATACGGATCGGTGTTGGTGCCCAGTGCCACATGGTCCCGCTGCCAGCTAGCCTTGCGCAGCTCCTTGGTCAGCACCTGTGCCACATTGACCTTGACCACCACCTGCGAATCAAAATCGACACCCGAATCAAAATCAAGGTAGGTGTGGCTTTTGCGCGCAAAACAGTACACGCAGGCGTGCGAACAGCCCCTATATGGATTCACCGTCCACTCAAACGGCATGGTGGAGCTGGGTGGGACCTTGTTCAGGGCCGACCTGGCGAGCACCTCATGAAAGGTAATGCCCGCAAACTCAGGTGTCTGCACGCTCTTAACCAGCCCGGCCAGCGGCAACAAAGGTTGTGGGGCTGACGCTCCACCCGGGAGCTGTGGCTGGTTGAGTTGTTGAGTTGTCCACCGCATACCTCGATTAGAACATATATTCGAATCTCTGGCAATGCTACGGATGTGGACAATTTGCTACTCGCCGGTAACTATGTGCTGTGCATCACATTGTGATGGCGCTAGGCTGTGTTCAGGGGGCGACGGTGCCCCTGCTGCTCAAAGGCTGGTCGACGCCCGGGCAGCTTCTGTCAGAAGGAGCCAGTATGACCAATCTCGCCACCATTGTGAGTGCCTCCGCGCTGCGAAATCCTGCCGGAATCGCCATTAAGCTCGATGACATTGAAGTCACCTTTGCTGCGCTGGAGATGCTCAGCGCCAAAGTGGCCGGTCTGCTGTCCGCCCGGGGTGTCAAACCGGGGGACAGGGTGGCGCTCATCTCGCCCAATCTGCCGCAAATGCCTGCGCTGTACTACGGGATCTTGCGGTATGGTGCCGTGGTGGTTCCCCTGAATCCGCTGTTGAAATCCCGTGAAGTTGAGTACCATCTCACCGACTCCGGTGCCCGCCTCGCCTTTGCCTGGGAGGGCGTCATGGCGGAGGTGCGCCTTGCCGCGAGCAACACCGGCACCGCCATTGTTCCCATCGACGCCGAGCTCATGGCGTTGCTGGCCCAAACGGAGGCGATCACCGAGGTGGCACCGGCGCAGCAGAATGACACGGCCGTCATTCTGTACACCTCGGGCACCACAGGCAAGCCCAAGGGTGCGGAGCTGACGCACGAGAACCTGCGCGGCAACGCCGAGCTCTCGGCGAAGCTCTTCAGCATGAGCGCCACGGACGTGATCTTTGGCGGACTGCCCTTCTTCCACGTCTTTGGCCAGACCTGCGCCCTGAATGCTGCCGTCATGGCCGGGGCCACCGTGACCATCCTGCCCAGATTTGAGCCGCTGAAGGCCCTGGACATCATCCAGCGGGACAAGGTCACCATATTTGAGGGCGTACCCACCATGTACATCGCCTTGTTGCGCGCGCCGGGGCGGGAGAACTTTGACGTTTCCAGCCTGCGGGTGGCCGCGTCGGGCGGCTCGGCACTTCCCGTGGAGATCCTGCACGAGTTTGAGGAAACCTTCGGCGCTACCCTACTTGAGGGATACGGGCTCTCGGAGACCTCACCGGTGATCTGCTTCAACCAGGTGGACGGGATTCGCAAGCCCGGCTCAATCGGCACGGTCGTGGAGGGCGCCCAGTTAAAGGTGGTCGATGACGCCGGTCAGGAGGTGGCAGCAGGTGTTGTGGGCGAAATCGTCGCCTCGGGTGCCTACATCATGAAGGGGTACTGGCGGAATCCGGCGGCGACTGCTGCCGCCATCAAGGACGGGTGGTTCTTCACGGGAGACCTGGGCCGCAAGGATGAGGACGGCGTCTTTTACATTGTGGACAGGAAGAAGGACATGATCCTGCGCGGCGGCTACAACGTGTACCCGCGGGAAGTCGAAGAGGTCCTCTACGAGCACCCGGCCGTGGCTGAGGCGGCCGTGGTGGGCAGGCACGACGACGTCCACGGCGAAGAAATCTGCGCTGCGGTGTCGCTCAAGGACGGTGCCGCAGGTGCCGACGATCCGGCGGCGCTCGCCGCCGCGATCCAGGAGTTCGTCAAGGCGCGGGTGGCGGCCTACAAATATCCACGAAGCGTCATCATCATGGACGCCCTGCCCAAGGGGCCCACGGGCAAGATCCTCAAACGCGAGATAGTCATTTCCTAGTTCCTGGTGGCCCACAAAGCCCCTGGCGTGGCCCCGGCCGGGTGCCACGCCAGGGGCATTTTTGTGGGCTGGCGCGCTAGACCAGCTAGGCCAGCAACCAGGTCACCTGCACAGCGGCGGAGACGTTGCTTTGCCCCGGTTCAACAGCCATGGTGCTGTCCATGCTCATGGCCGCGCGGGCCAGCATGGGCCTGGGTGCGCCGTCGTGAACGGCTCCTTCCATGACGGAACTGACAACGCCCAGGGACCGGCCAGCCAGGTGGGCGTAGAGTTCGGCGGCCCGCACGGCGTCGGCCCAGGCGAGGGCCCGGGCTGCGTCCTGTGCCGCGGCGGGGTTGGACAGGACCGGTGTCAGGGCGTTGAGGCGAACACTGTTGTTGCCGGTGTCCACCACTGCGGCAATGACGTCCTGGGCGCCCTGGTCGTAGCGCAAGGAGACAGTCAAGGTGCTGGAGACCGTGTAGCCAGTCAGCACCGAGCCGGTGCCTTCCTGCCAGCGCGTGTCGGCCCGGACATCAAGGGACGTCGAGCCGATGACCTCCCGGCCCACGCCCAGCGACAGCAGTTTGGCGTTGACGGCGTTGAGGGCATCGCTGGCTGTCGCGTAGGCCTCCCGCACCGTGGGCCGTTGGGCTTCAATGCCGATGTTGATGTTGAAAAAGTCCGGCGCCGTTTGCACAGTGCCCTGGCCGGTGACGGTGATGGAATTGCCTGGCTCGGTCATGGATGGTTCCTCTCCTTAGGCGTGCGTGTCGGGGCGTGGTGACCTGAATAACGTAAAGCGTTGCAAATAGTTCCGCAGGGCTGGGAGCCGGGCCAGGGTGGGCAGTTCACGGTACCCGCCCCGGGCAAGTCCGGCGTTGCGCTCAAAGAAGTTTCTACTGCCCGGATCCCCCGTGCGCCACAGCGAAAACGCTGCGCAGCCGGCGTAGAGGGGCAGAAACGGCAGGCCCAGGCACCAAGCGTATTGGGTGGCCTGGGCGGATTCGTGGGCCAGCAACTCGGGGCGTGCTTCAATACGAGCCCTATCTGCGCGGTAAAAAATGACATTCCCCACGGTGAACGCACCCGCCAGCGGCAATGCCGGCGTGTAGTGCGTACCCAGGATCAGCCCGTCCGGCCCCTTCTGCAGATGTGTGCGGCTGAGCCCTGCCAGCAGCAAGCCGGCGGCGGTGGACAGGTTCAGGGCGTTGGCCAGGGCCCGTACGTGGAGAGAAGCTTTCACGGGGCAGGTTCCTTGGCTGGCATGGTGGTTGTTGAGGTGACAGTCAGTGCGGCCAGGGCAGTGGCGGTGCCGGGCTTGGATTTCTCGCAGGAATCCAGGGGCCACTGGACGTGAATGGCCGCAGCTTCGGCATTGACAAGCCACAACTCGGGCAGGATTTCGGCGTAGTCAGCGCAGCTCCGGGCGCCGCCGCTGTCGCTCGATTGGGCCAAGGCTGCCAAGAGGGCTGTGTAGTCGCCGGAGAGGTGCTCCTCGGTGATGACAGGGTTGGGGGCAGTGGTTGCTGAGGGTGGATGCGCCGGAAATTCCCGGGTACACGTAACCGCGTCGACGGGGACAAAACCGTCAGGGACCCGGCCTTTCAACTGTGCGCCGGGGGCGCTCGGATTGGCGATCATGCCCGTTGCGGTGGAGCAGTCCACGGCATCTTGGAGGGCTGCCGGCTCCGGCTGGTAGTGGCTCACGAACGTACAGCCGGACAGGAGGAGGCACATGAGAGCCATGGCGTTCAACGCAGCCACCTCGACAGCCCTGGTCAGTGGTTGCCCCGGACGTTTCATGGGATAGGTGCCGTCAGCACAGTGGTCTTACTGACGGTGAGCTCCTCCAACGCCTTGGCGGTCGCGGGTTTGCCCCGGGCCTTGTTGCAGGCGTCCAGGGGCCACATCACGTGCACGGCCTTGCCGGCGGCATTGATGAGCCACAGCCCGGGCAGGGTTTCCGCATCTGCTGTGCACGCAATGCCGTCTTGGCGGTCACTGGGCTGGGCCAGCGCCGCCAGTAACGCCGTGTAATCTCCCGTCAGCTGTTCCTGGGCAATGACTTGCCCCACCTTTCCGGAGGGATCGGGGCTCTGGAAGTAGTCTGGCCGGCAGCGCACCACCTCCACCGGCACGAAACCCTCCGGCACGGAGCCCATCAACGTCGGCGCAGGGGAGGCGGCGCCAAGGTCGAGCCGCCACTCGGACGAGGCAAGGCAATCCACGTTGTCCTGCAGGGCTGCAGGGGCCGGGGTGTAGTGGGTGAGCTGCGCATTCGCGCCCGACGGTCTGCCCCCAGTGGTGGGGGTGACTTCGCCGTCTCCAGCGGTGCAAGCGCCCAGCAGAATGGCCGCAGCCCCCGCCAGGGCAACACCGCCGAATACTTGTGAACCCCCGCGGGCTGATCTCTTCATGATTTTCATGGTGGTGACCCCTTCACTGTCAGGATTTTGTACCGCCCAGGGTTAGGCCATTGAGCGCCGTGGTCAATTCGGGTTTGGACACGCCCCAAACATCCACCGGCCACAGCACTTTGGCTGCCTGGCCGGCGGCGTCTGCCACCCGCTCAGGGAGGAAGCACTCCACCAGTTGGACCGGCACAAAACCTGCCGGCACACTGCCCGCCAGCGGATCAGCCGAAGGTGGGGAGCCCGGGGAGGAGGAAGCGTCGCTGACGGAGCGCTCGCAGTCCACCGACGCCACAATGGTGGCAGGGGGTGGGGGGTACTCGGTGAAGCCGCCTAGAAACACTATGCACCCACCCAGCAGCAGGGCACTGCAGGCCAGGGCCGGGGAAGAGAACAGCAACAGGGTACGGCGCAGCGCCGGGGGAGTGACCGGCGTCGTACTTCCACAACGAAACGCAGAGCGGATCCGCATGAGCGAAAGCGTAGCAAGCCGGGAACACCTTTGGGTCTCGGAACGCTAAAGAGTCGGGGCCAATTGGGATACAGGCCAGTGGCCTGGGCGGAATTCAACACTCAGGCGCAGTCAACTAGACTAGTTCCGGCGGGAGGAGCTACCCCGCCGCTTACTCGCACACGAGCTTAGGTAAAAACAGTAGATGTCAGAGATGCCCCAGAAGACGGCCGAGATGCCCGAATCAACCACCGAACCCACAACGGTCCCGGACCCGCTTGACGAAGCCGCCATTGGTGTTGCCGTTCAAGACGCGCTCGCAGCCATTGCCGCAGCAACCACCCTGGATGAGCTCAAAGCCGCCCGGCTGGCGCACTCCGGGGAGAAGTCGCCGCTGAGCCTTGCCAACCGAGTCATCGGCGGGCTGGCCAAGGAGTTCAAGGCCGCCGCCGGTAAGATCATGGGCGCTTCCCGCGGCCGGGTCGCCAAGGCCCTCGCCGCTCGCACCCAGGTGCTCGAAGCCGAGGACGCTGCCCGTATTTTGGTCGAGGAGACTGTGGATGTCACTGCAGCTCCGCGCCGCCGCAGGGCAGGCGCCCGACACCCGCTCTCCACCCTCCAGGACCGCGTCTGCGACATTTTCGTGGGAATGGGCTGGGAAATTGCTGAAGGACCCGAGCTGGAGTCCGAGTGGTTTAACTTTGACGCCCTGAACTTCAAGCCGGACCACCCCGCCCGCGAAATGCAGGACACCTTCTTTGTGGAGCCGCCCGAGGCACACCTGTTGCTGCGCACCCACACCTCGCCCGTGCAGGTGCGTTCCTTGCTGGAACGCGAACTGCCCGTGTACGTGCTGTGCCCCGGCAAGGTGTTCCGCACCGACGAACTCGACGCCACACACACCCCCGTGTTTCACCAGTTCGAGGGTCTGGCCATTGACAAGAACCTGTCCATGGCGGATCTGCGCGGCACCCTGGAGCACTTTGCCCGGCAAATGTTTGGTGCCGAAGCCAGCATCCGGCTGCGCCCGAACTTCTTCCCCTTCACCGAGCCGTCGGCGGAACTGGACATTTGGCACCCCGGCGCCAAGGGCGGCCCGCGCTGGATCGAATGGGGCGGCTGCGGCATGGTCAACCCCAATGTGCTCCGCGCTGCAGGGATTGACCCGGAGGAGTACTCAGGCTTCGCCTTTGGCATGGGCATTGAACGCACCCTCATGTTCCGCAACGAAGTGGGCGACATGCACGACATGATCGAGGGCGATGTACGTTTCAGCGAACACTTTGGGATGGAGATCTAAGCGGTGCGTATTCCACTGACTTGGCTGCGCGAATACGCGCAGGTACCGGCAGGAGCAACTGCCGAAGATGTAATGACCGAGCTGGTCAAGGTTGGTTTCGAAGAAGAAGATGTGCACCGTCCGCTGGATGACATCAGTGGCCCCATTGTGGTGGGCCAGGTGTTGACCCTCGAGAAGGAACCGCAGACCAACGGCAAGACCATCAACTGGTGCACCGTGCGGGTGGTTCCCGAGGGCGCCGCACAAACCCTGGACATTGAGGGCATCGACCCCTCGGGCGTGCAGGGCATTGTCTGCGGCGCGCACAACTTCGTGGTCGGTGACAAGGTTGTTGTCACCCTGCCCGGAGCAGTGCTGCCCGGCGACTTCCACATCACGCCGCGAAACACCTACGGCCACGTCTCTGCCGGCATGATCGCCTCGGTGCGCGAGCTCGGCATCGGGGATGACCACGACGGCATCCTGGTGCTCTCCACCCTGGGCCTTGACCCGGAATTGGGCACCGACGCACTGGAGCTCTTGGGCCTGTGTGAGGAAGCCGCCGAAATCAATGTGACCCCCGATCGCGGCTACGCGTTCAGTATCCGCGGCGTCGCCCGCGAATACGCGCACGCCACGGACAGCGTCTTCACCGACCCGGCGTCCCTGGTGTCGGTCACAGCAGCCACCGGCGCCGGCCAGGCCGTCGTAATCGACGACGGCGCGCCCATCTACGGCAAGGCCGGTTGCGACCGTTTCGTGGCACGCACTGTGCGCGGCATCAACGCCGCCGCGCCCACCCCGCCGTGGATGTCCTCGCGCCTGCGCCTGGCCGGCATCCGCGCCATCTCGCTGCCCGTGGACATCTCCAACTACGTCATGTTGGAACTGGGTCAGCCGCTGCACTTTTACGACGCCGAGACGGTCACCGGCGCCATTGTGGTGCGCCGCGCAGCTGCCGGGGAAACGCTGGAAACCCTTGACGGCAAGGTCCGCACACTGGACCCCGAGGACCTGCTCATCACCGATTCATCGGGGCCGATCGGCATCGCCGGCGTCATGGGCGGGGCCTCCACCGAGGTCTCCTCCGGCACCACCACCGTGCTGATTGAGGCCGCCCACTTTGAAGAAGTGTCCATTGCCCGGTCTCGCCGCCGCCACAAGCTGCCCTCCGAGGCGTCCAAACGCTTTGAGCGCGGCGTTGACGTGGCGGTTGCTGACGTGGCTGCCCAGCGTGCGGTGAACCTGCTGGTTGAACTGGCCGGCGGCACGGAGGAGACCACCTCCACCGACGTCGCCACGTTTGTGGCACCGACGCCGGTGTTCCTGCCATCCGGCTTCACCTCGGCCCGCATCGGCATCGATTTCTCCCAGGCCCAGATCTTCGGCTCCCTGACGGATTTGGGTGCTGTGGTGGAAAAGGTCGACGGCGGATATTCCGTCACAGCCCCCACCTGGCGTTACGATCTTCTCACCAAGGAGGACCTGACCGAGGAAGTTGCCCGCCTGGTGGGCTACGACCTGATCCCGGCAACGCTGCCCACGGCACCTCCCGGACGTGGCTACTCACGCACGCAACAGCAGCGCCGCCGCGCGGTCCAGGCCCTGGCCGACTCCGGTCTGACCGAGATTCTGGCGTACCCGTTTGTTTCAAAAGCATCCAACGACACCTTTGGCGTGGCTGATGCCGGTGCTGTTCGTGCCGCCGTGAAGCTGGCCAATCCGTTGAGTGAAGAGTTCGGCTTCTTGCGGACCTCGATCCTGCCGGGCCTGCTGGAGATTGCCAAGCGCAACCACTCACGTGGTTTCCACGACTTGGCCTTGTTCGAATCGGGTCTGGTGTTCCTGCCCAGCGGTACTGTGGGCACCCCGTCCATCCCGCCGCTGGGCATCAAACCGTCCGAGGACGTCCTGGATGCCCTCTACGACGGTATCCCGTACCAGCCGCTGACCATGGCGGCCATCTTCACCGGCAAGGATTCACCGGCAGCGCCGGGCCACACGCCGCGGCATTGGGATTGGGCCGACGCCCTGGATGCTGCCCGTCTGGTTGCCGACGTTGCCGGCGTGGAGCTTGTGGTTTCCCAAGGTTCGCATCAGGCGTTTCACCCCGGCCGCGCGGCAGTTTTGACGCTGCGCAACGGGGATGTGGTGGGTTACGCCGGTGAGCTGCACCCGAAGCTGCTGGCTGAGCTGAACATGCCTGCCCGCTCCGTGGCCATGGAAATCAACGCCGAGAAGGTCTTTGCGGCCGCGGCCGACGTCATTGTGGCCAAGCCCATCTCCACCTTCCCGGTGGCCACCCAGGACGTTGCCTTGGTGGTACCGGTGGAGGTTCCGGCACAGGCCGTGCTGGAATCCTTACGCGAAGGTGCCGGCGATTTGCTCGAGGACGTTGCCTTGTTCGATGAATATCAGGGCCCGGGCATCGCCGAGGGCAGCAAGTCCCTGGCGTTTGGCCTGCGGTTCCGTGCAGCGGACAGGACCTTGACAGCTGATGAAGCGTCGGCCGCCCGTGCGGCAGCCGTGGAACTGGCCGCCGAGCGGTTCGGCGCCACCCAGCGATAAGCCGCAGCAACTGACACACCCTTAGAACTGACCCGCAGAAAACGCCGAAAATTGCACGAATTTCGTGCATTTTCGGCGTTTTCTGCGGGTCAGTTGCTTAAAGCTTGCGGGTGACCTTGCCGTGGCCCGGGCAAACCCAGGCAACATCCAGGGCTTCAAGTTGGCCGGCAGTGTGCAGGGCCGCGGCCTTGTCAGTATTCATGAACCCCGGGAACTGTTTCAGCGAGCCGTCTTGTCGCACCCGGGCCGCGTCACCGATGAACAGCGTGTCCGCCCAGTGATATGCGTAGTGGCCGGCAGTATGGCCCGGCGCCGCAACTGCTGTGATCCCCGTGGGGAAGCCCCCAGACTCCCCAAGGTAGGCGACAGCGTCCGGCAGATGAGGCTTCCCGAAGGCAGTGCTCAGGCGCCTAAAAACGGTGCCCGGGCGCAACTGGCCGGTCAACACCTGGGCATCGAGCCGGCTGATCCACACCGTTGCCCCGGCCGCGGCGGCAACAGCTTCCGCCGCACCTGCATGGTCCAGGTCGTAGTGTGTGAGTAGCACGTGGCGCACAGCTTTCAGCAGGCCGGCCTCGCGCAGCTCCGTCACGACGCCCGATGCGCCCGACGCCAGGCCCGGATCGATGACGACAAGCTGTTCCCCGGAGGCAACCACATAGCCGTTGGCGCCGCGGGACCGACTGAGTTGAAAGGCTCCGTTGGAAAGTTCTTGCATGCTCAAATCCTACGTTCGCTGGAGGGGCAACGCTAGAACTCCTCGCCCTCCCCGACCACGGCAGAGGCCGGGCCAATAATGTGCGGGTCGGGCACACCGACCAGGTCATGATCCTTGCCCGTGTAGTCAAACAAGCTCAGCACATGGCGCATCGCTGCCAGCCGGGCCCGCTTCTTATCGTTGGACTTCACCACAGTCCACGGTGCATGGCGGGTGTCGGTTTTTTTGAACATGCGTTCCTTGGCCGAGGTGTACGCATCCCACTTGTCCAAGGAGGCCACATCCATCGGCGAAAGCTTCCACTGACGCACGGGGTCCACCTGGCGGATGATGAAGCGGGTCCGTTGCTCCGCCTGAGTGACGGAAAACCAAAACTTAATGACTGTCACACCGTCGTTGACCAGCATGCGTTCAAACAGCGGCGCCTGCCGGATGAACTCGTCATACTGCTCCTTGGTGCAAAAACCCATGACACGCTCAACCCCTGTCCGGTTGTACCAGGACCTGTCAAACAACACCATTTCCCCGGCGCTGGGCAGGTGCGCCACATAGCGCTGGAAATACCATTGGGTGGACTCGCGGCGGCTGGGCTTTTCCAACGCCACCACCCGGGTGCCGCGCGGGTTCAGGTGCTCGGTGAACCGCTTGATGGTCCCGCCCTTGCCGGCGGCATCGCGGCCCTCGAACAGGATGACCACCCGCCGCCCGGTACCCTTGATCCATTGCTGAAGTTTCAGCAACTCAATTTGCAGCAACCGCTTTTCAAGGTCGTAGACGTCCCGCTCCAGCCGCGCTGCATAGGGGTAGCCGTCCCGCCAGGTGTCCACCTGGGAGCCGTCCGGGGCCAACAGTACCGGATCGTCATCGTCGTTGTCAATAACGGTGAAGCCGGTGAAATCCGGGGCGGGTCGAGTCATGACTGAAGCCTAACGCGGCGGAAATTACCGAAAGTTAACAGAAGGTGGAGCAAGAGTGAACGAGTTCGGCTCTACGGCAGGTGGGCCCAGCCAGGTCGCCGTGCGTGCCTTCGAGCTGGACGCCGTGGATCAGGACTTGGCCGTGCTGCTGGACGCTGCCGAAGCGCGCCGGGCAGCGACCTTCACCGCGGCAGCCACGCGCCGGGACTTCATGGCCGGGCGCGTGGTGCAGCGGCTCATGGCGGCCGAACTGCTCGGCGCCGCCCCGCAAGAGCTGCTGGCCGCGTACAGCTGCCCCGATTGCGGCCCCAACCCGGTCCGCTCGCACGGCCGACCTCGCTATTGGCTGCGTGGTGGGCCGGCCGCCCTGTCAATCAGCTTTTCGCGCAGCCGCGGCTGGGCCCTGGCCGCCATGGTGCCGGTGGCGGGCCTGCCGCTGGGGGTGGATCTGCAGGATGTGGCGCAGCTTGGTTTTGCCGGGTTCGACGACGTGGCGCTCAGTCCTGCGGAAAAGTTGCGGCTGCCCGGACTCGCCCCAGGCGCGCGCAACGCGTGGCGTGCTGCGGCCTGGGCGCGCAAGGAAGCCTTGGCCAAACACTCGGGCCTTGGCTTGCGCACGGACCCCACCACCATCGAAGCTTTTGCCGACACAACAACCACTGACACAGCCGTTCTCGTATGGGATGTGGCCCCGAACGAGGTGGGGCTGCCGGACGGTTTCGCCGCAGCAGTGGCGTTGGGCCGACCCGGCGTCTAACGGCGCGGCAATGGCGGCAGCGGCTGCCGGAATAGCCACGGGGTGAGGATGGCTGTGGCCGAGAAACCCGGCACCCCGGCGCACAGCTGATCGGCCAAGGCAACAAAGGCGGCCGTGGATACCGAGCCGTGGCGGTTCTCCGCCACCCAGCGGTGGAGCAGGGTGAAGAAGTTCTCCTGACCCGCAGCAGCGCGCAGGGCTTCCAGGGCGAGGGCCCCACGTTTGTAAACCGCGTCATCAAACATCAGCTCCACACCGGGGTCACCGACAGTCAACACGACCGGCTCGGCGAGCAGTTTCGCGTGAGCCGCGGCCGCCCGTTCGGCAACAGTCAGGGATCCGCTCTCTTCGGACCAGAGCCATTCGGCATAGCAGGCAAAGCCCTCGTGCAGCCAGATGTCACGCCATGAGGCAAGCGTCAGGGAGTTGCCAAACCATTGGTGCGAGAGCTCATGGGCAATCAGGCGCTGGGATTCCCACCCGGTATCAAGGTGGTTGCAGCCAATAATGGACAGGGATTGCGCCTCGAGCGGTATTTCCAGCTGGTCAGCGGTCACCACCACCGTGTACGTGGGAAACGGGTACGGTCCGAAGGATTGCGTGAATACGTCCACCATTTCCCGTTGCCTGCTCAGGGCTGTGGCCGCCTTCGCCTGCAACTGTTTCGGCACAGCCACCGTGATGGGCAGCCGTGACTCGCCCGCCCGGGCCGGAAGCGCCAGCAACTTGTACCGGCCAATCTGCACGGTCGCCAGGTAGGTGGCCATCGGGGCTGATTGCTCATACACCCACGTTTCTCGGCTCGATTTCTTCGAATGTGAGACGAGCGTGCCGTTGCACACGGCCGTGTAGTCGGCGTCTGTGGTGACGGAGATGCGGTAGGAGGCCTTGTCGTCGGGCCTGTCATTGCACGGGAACCAGGTGGGCGCCCCGGTGGGCTGGCCGGCGACCAGGACGCCGTCGTCCAGCTCTTCCCACCCAACTTCGCCCCATGCGCCGTCGTCGGGTGCGGGAATACCGCTGTAACGAACGTCCATGGTGAAGTCGGTGCCGGCCTCCACGGGGGCGGGCAGGCGCAGTTGCACCTTCCCCGCGCGCTGGGCATGCTTGACCACCCGGATGCCGTCGACGAACGCCTTGTCCAGGCCCAACCCGATCAGGTCAAGGTCCACCGAAGCCAGTGGCACAAGGGCCGTGGCCGAGATGATGGCGCGGCCCTGCACCTGGTTCCCCGCGAGCCGGACTGTCAGCTCCAGGTCATAGTGTTTCACCGCATAGTGGGTGCTGCCGTGCAGGGGGGTGTACGGGTCCGGGGCGGCCGGGACTTCCGGGGTTGCCAAATGCCGGGGGCGGTGCAGGATTCTCATGCTGGGTGTGGTTTCCGAATCGGTTGGGTCTCAGGCACGGTCCGCAAATTCCGGACCCTTCCAGGGGCTGATGGGATTGCCCATCCAGTAGCTGCTGGCGGGTACGCTTTCACCGCGCATCACCAGCGACGCCGGTCCCACGGTGCCGCTGGTGGCGATGCAGGCCGCAGGCAGGATCACCCCATGCGGGCCCATGGTGGCCCCCGCCTCTAGCGTAACGGTATCAATGGCCATGACCCTGTCATGGAACAGGTGCGTCTGGATCACACAGCCGCGGTTGACGGTGGAACTTTCACCGAGCGAGACAAGATCTGCCTCGGGCAGCCAGTAGCTTTCACACCAGGTGCCATGGCCGATCTTTGCCCCGAGCGCGCGCAGCCACCACACCATGGCAGGTGTGCCCACGGCCGCTCGCGCAAACCATGGCGCACTGACCAGCTCAATGAACGTGTCCACCACCTCGTTACGCCAGATGAAGGAGCTCCAGAGCGGGTGTTCGCCGGGCTTGATGCGGCCCACCAGCAACCATTTGGCGGCGACGGCGCTGCCCGCAGCCACGGCGCCCGCCACCAGGATCACGACGCCAGTGAGCAGGGCGGCCAGCCAATAACCCCCGGCGAGGGCGACGGCGTCGAACACGGCCAGCACTGCGGCGGCGATGGCCACCGAGAGGACCGTGGGGACCAGTCGGCAGCTTTCCCACAGGGCCCGTGCCACCTTGAGCCGCAGCGGCGGGGCGAAGGTCAACGACTCGTCGGTGTTCAAGTTGGTGCGGCGCAGGCGCACCGGCGGGCTGCCCAGCCATGACGTGCCGGCCTTGGCCTTGGCCGGTGCTGCCGACAGCACAGCCACGAGCGAGTTGCGCGGCATGGTGCGCCCGGCAGCGGCCATGCCCGAATTGCCCAGGAAGGAGCGTTTACCCACCTTGGCTGGGGCAATGTGGATGTAGCCCCCGCCCAGTTCGTAGGAGGCGATCATGGTGTCATCGGCCAGGAAAGCGCCGGCACCGATGGTTGTCATCTTTGGCAGCAGCAGCACCGTGGAGGCCTCCACATTCTTACCAACCTTCGCGCCGAGCAGGCGCAGCCAGACGGGGGTGAAGAGGCTGGCATAGATGGGGAACAACAGATCACGGGCCATGTCCAGCACCCTCTCGGTGGCCCACACCTGCCACCCGATCCGGCTGCGCACCGGGTAGTGCCCCTCACGCAAACCCACGCCCAACAGGCGCACCGTCACCAGGATCAGCACCAGCAGCGTCAGGAACCAGACCAGGGCCGCCAGCGGAACAGCCCACAGGAGGGTGGGAAGTGACGCCGAGAATGACTGCTGGCCGGCGACGGCCGCCAACACTGTCCACACGGCAGCCGCCGCCGCCACAAACGGCATCATGGACAGCAGCGCGGACGCGCCGGCAAAGGGAAGTTCGCCACGCCAGGTGGTGGCGGTGCGCAGATCCGGCCAGGAGTGCTTGGCCTTGCCGGTTCGTTCCGCCGGCGAACCGGAGACCGTGACGCCGGGCTTGACCTTGCCGCGCACAGCGGATCCCGGCGCCACCTGAGCGCCGGCGCCGATGCGTGCCCCGGGCATCAGCGTGCTGCGGGCGCCCACGACGGCACCGGCACCCACGGAGATTTCGCCAATGTGCACCCAGTCGCCGTCGATCCACCAGCCGGAAAGATCCACCTCCGGTTCAATGGAGCAACCCTCGGCGAGGCTCAACAGGCCGGTGACCGGTGGCACCGAGTGCAGGTCAACGTTCTTGCCCATCGTCACACCCAAGGCCCGGGCATAGTAGGGCACCCACGGTGCGCTGGCCAGGGACACGGCGGCAGACATGTCGGCAATTTGCTCGGCCAGCCAGAGCCGCAAATGCACCTTGCCCGAGCGCGGATAACTACCCGGGCGGACCCCGCGGAGCAGGAGCCTGGCCGCGAGCACCGAAATCCCCATCCGCCCCCACGGTGAAACAAAAACGACCCACGACGCCGCAACCCACCACCAGGAAATGGTCGGCGCGCCCGGCAGCACGCCCTGCCAGGCAGCGATGTTGTTCAGCACCATCAGGTACGTCAGCCAACGCATCCCGACCAGGACGTGCAGGGGCACACCCATGAGCGTCTGAAACACCTGCGAGCGTCGCCGGGTCCGCCCCACCGTGCGGTTGACCATGTCACCCGCCTCAGCGACAGGCGCTGAGCCCAAGGCCAGTTCCAGCAAGGCGCCGATCCGCGGATGTGAATAAACATCGGCCACCGTGATGCGCGGATAGCGTCTGCGCAGGGCCGACACCAGCTGGGCCGCCGCCAGGCTACCGCCGCCGCTGGCGAAAAAATCGGTGTCAAGGGACGATGGTGTGCCGCCCAGGACGGCCTGCCATTGTTCAAGGACCCATTGAGCCTCCGGCGCCAGCGTCCCGGCGAGGGAACCGTCGTCGCCCACGGGCTGTGCCAGGGGCCACGGCAAAGCCTTGCGATCCACTTTTCCGCTGGTTTTGGTGGGCAGGGCATCGGTGAAGGTGAGCAGCGGGATCAAGGGGGCCGGCAGCGAAGTGGCCAGCAGGGAGCGCAGGGCGCCGGCATCCGGGCTGCTGCCGGGCGCCGGGACCAGGTAGCCGACCAGCAGCTGGCTGCCACCAGCCGTTTCCTGGACGGCGGCGGCGGCACCTGAAATGCCGGGCAGGGACTGCAGCGCCGCATCAATTTCACCGAGTTCGATCCGCCGTCCGCCCAGCTTCACCTGATCGTCGGCGCGGCCCATGAACACCAGTCCGACGCTGTCCAGACGCACCAAGTCGCCGCTGCGGTAGGCGCGATCCCAGCCAAACGCCGGCATGGCCGCGTACTTCTCGGCATCCTTGGCCGGGTCAAGGTAGCGGGCCAAACCCACACCGGCAATGATCAGTTCGCCGACCTCACCCTCGGCCACCGGCGTGCCGGCAGGGTCGACGACGGCCAGGTCCCAACCGTTCAACGGCAGCCCGATCCGAACCGGACCGGGACCGCCCAGCGGCGCGGCGCACGCAACGACCGTCGCCTCGGTGGGGCCGTACGTGTTCCAGACTTCGCGGCCCGGCACGGCCAAGCGGGTGGCCAGTTCCGGCGGGCAGGCCTCGCCACCAAAAATGAGCAGGCGCACCGATTCCAGCGCCTCCGCGGGCCACAGGGCCGCCAACGTGGGCACCGTCGAGACAACCGTGATGCCGTGGGAAATCAGCCACGGGCCCAGATCCATGCCCGAACGGACCAGCGACCGCGGCGCCGGGACCAGTGCCGCCCCGTAACGCCACGCCAGCCACATCTCCTCACAGGAGGCATCGAAGGCCACCGACAAACCGGCAAGGACCCTGTCCTCGGGCCCTATCGGCTCCGCCTGCAGGAAAATCCGGGCCTCGGCGTCAACGAAGGCTGCCGCTGAGCGGTTGCTGACGGCCACACCCTTCGGGGTGCCCGTGGACCCGGAGGTGAAGATGATCCACGCGTCGTCCGTCGGGAGCGGGGGCCGGGGATGGGGGAACGGGGCCGGCCGGTCGCCGGAGAGCGTGAGGGCCTTAGCTGTCAGCGGGTCTCCGAGCACGGCGGCAACCGCTGCCTCACCGAAAACAAGTGCTGCCCGCTCCGCGGGGTCGTCGGCATCGACGGGGACGTAGGTGGCGCCAAGGGACAGGATGGCCAAAATTGCCAGATACAGCTCCGAGGTGCCCGAGGGGATCCGCACCCCAATCCTGTCACCGGCACCGAGCCCGGCGGCGGTGAGTTCGTCGGCCTTGCTCCGCACGGCGTGCACCAAGTCCTCGTAGCTCAGGGCCTTCGTGCCGTCATCCAACGCAGTGGCGTCAGGGTTCAGTGCTGCCGTGGCCTGCACAATCTCCCACAGCGTTCTGGGTTCGGGCGCCAGCTCGCTGCCGGGCATTTGTGCTGAAAATAGGGCTGCCGGCGGCTGTTCGAGGGATGCTGTCGCTTGAATCGGGGGGATATTCACTGGGGCACGGTTCACTGCCTCACCGTGCACCAGCGAGATGAACGGAAGTTGAATGGCAGGCAACAAGTTGCTCTGCGCCCAGCTGCCCCAGCTGCCCCTGCCTCTGCTGTCCGGTCACCGCGGACGTGGCCCTGTTCATGGCTCGAGGATGACCTTGCCTGCGGTGAGGCGGCCCTGGAGTGCAGTGTGTGCAGCTCCTGCCTCAGCGAGCGGGAAGCGGGCACCGATCCGGACCGCCAAATGACCCGTGGCCGCGGCATCGAACACTTCGGTTGCACGCCACAAGCGCTCCTGGGCGTTGAGCAGGTGATCGCCAAGCTTGGGTCGGACAAGTGTTAGGGACCCGCCGGAGTTCAGCCGTTGCACGTCGAAGGGCGGCACCTGGCCGGAGGCTCCACCAAAAAGCACCATCGTGCCCCTAGTGCGCAACGATGCCAGCGAGCCGTCGAAGGTGTCCTTGCCTACGCCGTCGAACACCACATCCACACCCTCGCCTTCGGTGAGCTCGCGGACGTTCGTGGCGAAGTCTTCATAACGCAGCACCTCATCGGCGCCGGCAGCCCGGGAGAGTTCCTCCTTCTCCGCCGAGGAGACGGTGGTGATGACCCGGGCCTCACGGTCCTTCAACAGCTGTGTCAGCAACAGGCCCACGCCGCCGGCACCGGCATGGAGCAGGACAGTCTGCCCCGGCGCCACCCGGTACGTTGAGTTCATCAAGTAGTGGGCTGTCATGCCTTGCAACGGCAGGGCTGCGGCCACATCCAGCGGCACGGCTGCGGGCACGTGCAAGGCCTTCGCGGCCGCCATCACGGCGTAGTCGGCGTAGCAGGCGCTGCCCTCTGCCGTGGCAACACGGTCACCCACGGTAAAGCCGTGGACACCGGACCCCACGGCAACAACGGTTCCAGCGGCTTCGGCGCCCGGGGTGAAAGGGAAAGGCACCGGGTAGATGCCTTGACGCTGGTAGCTTTCAATGAAATTCACACCAACGGCCGCGACCTTGATCAACAGTTCACCCGCCTGTGCGACGGGCCTGGGAATCCGGGTGAGCTTCAAGACCTCGGGGCCGCCGGGGGATGCAGCGAGGATGGCATTGCACTGCTCGGTCATGATGAACTCCCAATCGGTTACTAGCGTTTTCGTGAGGAGGCAAGCCCCCATGATCATCATAGGGCCGGGTACAGAAAGCCGAACCACACAATATGCATAAATATCGGTGATGGTGAATAGTTCAGCTGTATAGTCGTCATATGACAATTTCTGTAGCCGTCTCCGGAGCCAGTGGATATGCCGGGGGAGAGGTGCTGCGCCTGCTGGCCAGCCACCCCGACGTGAACATAGGGGCCATCACCGCCCACAGCAACGCAGGTGCCCGGCTGGGTTCCCTGGCCCCCCATCTGCACGCGCTGGCCGACCGCATCCTGGTGGACACAACGGTGGAGAACCTCTCGGGGCACGACGTCGTCTTCCTGGCACTGCCGCACGGCGCCTCCGCGGCCATCGCCGCACAGCTGCCCGCTGACACCTTGGTGATCGACGCCGGCGCCGACCACCGGCTGGAAGATTCCGCAGCGTGGGAGAAGTTCTATGGATCCGCCCACGCCGGCACCTGGCCTTATGGCTTGCCGGAATTGCCCGGGCACAGGGAACGGATTCGCCGCTCCAAGCGCATTGCCGTGCCCGGGTGTTACCCCACCAGTTCGCTGCTGGCCCTCATGCCAGGCTTCGCCGCCAACGCCCTGGTCCCCGATGACGTGGTGATTGTTGCCGCCTCGGGCACCTCCGGTGCCGGCAAGGCCGCCAAGATCAACTTGATCGGATCCGAGGTCATGGGCTCCATGAGCCCTTACGGTGTGGGCGGCGGGCACCGCCACACCCCCGAGATTGAGCAGGGCCTGTCCGCCGCGTCGGGACTGGATGTGCGGGTTTCCTTCACCCCCACCCTGGCCCCCATGAGCCGCGGCATCCTCACAACAGCCACCGCGAAGGTGTCCGCGGAGATCGCGGCCCTCGCCGACCCCGCCTCGGCGCTCCGTCAGATCTGGGTGGAAGCCTACGAGGACGAACCGTTTGTGCACGTTCTCCCGGAGGGCCAATGGCCCTCCACCAAGTCCGTGCAAGGCTCCAACTATGCTGCCATGCAAATCGCCTACGACGCCCACGTGAACCGCGTGATAGTTTGTTGCGCCATTGACAACTTGACCAAAGGCACCGCCGGCGGAGCCGTACAGTCCATGAACATTGCCCTCGGCCTGGCCGAAACCACGGGCTTGACCTTCCAAGGAGTAGCACCATGAGCGTGACAACTGCACAAGGATTCCGGGCAGCCGGCGTTACTGCCGGGCTGAAGACATCCGGCAAGCCGGACCTGGCCCTGGTCATCAATGACGGCCCGGCGCGCACAGCGGCAGCCGTCTTCACCAGCAACCGTGTTGCGGCCGCGCCCATTCACTGGTCCCGCCAAGTCCTCCAAGACGGCAGGGTTGATGCCGTGGTGCTGAACTCCGGAGGCGCCAATGCCTGCACGGGCCCCGAGGGCTTCCAAAACACGCACGCCACGGCCGAGAAGGTGGCCGAGGTGTTGGGTATCTCCGCCACCGACGTGGCCGTCTGCTCCACGGGATTGATTGGTGAGCAACTGCCCATGGATAAGATCCTGCCCGGCGTTGACGCCGTCGCAGCCGCCCTGACCACCGACGGCGGGGCTGCCGCCGCCACGGCGATCATGACCACCGACACCGTCCCCAAGGAGGCGTCCTGGACCTCCGAACCCAATGCCGAGGGCCTGAGCTACACCATTGGTGGCATGGCCAAGGGTGCTGGCATGCTCGCCCCCGGACTGGCCACCATGCTGGTGGTCATCACCACCGATGCCGCCCTCGCGGCGGAAGGCCTCGACGCGGCCCTGCGCGACGCCGTCAGGGTCACCTTCAACCGTGCCGACTCGGACGGGTGCATGTCCACCAATGACACAGTGCTGCTCATGGCCTCCGGCGCCTCCACAACATTCCCGGACATGGACGAATTCACCGCCGGACTGACCCGGGTGTGCGCCGCCTTGGCCCGTGGCTTGATTGCCGATGCCGAGGGTGCAAGCCACGACATCGCCATCATCACCACCCACGCAGCCACCGAACGAGACGCCGAAATCGTCTCCCGCTCGGTGGCCCGCTCCAACCTGTTCAAGGCAGCCATCTTCGGCAACGACCCCAACTGGGGCCGCGTCTTAGCATCGGTGGGCACCACCGACGCCGTCTTTGACCCGGACAAGATCAACGTCAGCATCAACGGTGTCCAGATCTGCCGCAACGGCTGCATCGGCGACTCCCGGGACCTGGTGGATCTGAGCGGCCGCGAGGTCACCGTGGAGATCGACCTCAACGCCGGCTCGGCCTCCGCCACTATCTGGACCAATGACCTCACGCACGCGTACGTCGAAGAAAACAGCGCCTACTCCTCGTAACCGGGGTGGTCGCCCGGGTCGCCGGTCCGGATCACGATCAGGGTCGGCGGCGGACCAGCATTTTTCCGGCGACTATCCGACACGTCGGCCGCGGGCGGCCTTTGGCGTCTCCTTTACGTCGCCTACAAAAAATGCTGGCTCCGTCGCCTGCCGGCGCGACACAAGGCAGAACACAACATGATTGAGGGAAGAGCATGATGAATTCGGTGGCAACAGCGCAGGACAAGGCCGGCACGTTGATTGAGGCCTTGCCCTGGATTCAGCAGTTCGCTGGCACTGTGGTGGTGGTCAAATATGGTGGCAACGCCATGATCAACGACGAGCTGCGCCGGGCTTTCGCCGAAGACATCGTGTTCATGCACCATGTGGGCATCAAGCCGGTGGTGGTGCACGGTGGCGGCCCGCAAATCAACGCCATGCTCAAACGCCTGGACATTGCCAGCGAGTTCAAGGGCGGCCTGCGCGTCACCACCCCTGAGGCCATGGACGTTGTGCGCATGGTCCTCACCGGCCAGGTGGGGCGGGCACTGGTGGGCCTGATCAATGAGCATGGCCCCTATGCTGTGGGCCTTTCCGGTGAAGATGGGGCGTTGTTGCAGGCTGAGCGCACGGGCACCATTGTGGACGGCTTGCCCGTTGACTTGGGTCTTGTGGGCGAGGTGGTGGGGGTGAACCCCGGCGCCATACTTGACCTGTTGGAAGCCGGGCGGATCCCTGTGATCTCCACCGTGGCGCCTGAGCTGGGCGATCCCTCAACAGTCTTAAACGTCAACGCCGACACGGCGGCGGCAGCGCTGGCCATCGCCTTGCAAGCATCGCGCCTGGTGATCCTGACCGACGTCGAAGGCCTCTACGCCAACTGGCCGGATAAATCCTCGCTGCTCAGCGAGCTCAGCGCTAACGCCCTGCGTGAGATGCTGCCCCAGCTGGAATCGGGCATGATCCCCAAAATGGGTGCCTGCCTGGCGGCTGTTGACGGTGGCGTGGCCCGCGCGGCAGTCGTGGACGGGCGCAGCGCCCACTCGATGCTGCTGGAATTGATGACATTTGAGGGCAATGGGACCCAAATTTTCCCCGATGAGGATGACAACTGATGACTGAACAAACCGACGGCGCAAGCCTGGATATGAACAACGCCAACGCTGCCGCAGTCACCGGCTCGGGAACCAGCGCCCAGTGGCTGGCCCGCTACAGCGATTCACTCATGGGTGTCTTTGGCAGCCCGCAGCGAGTTCTGGTGCGCGGGGCCGGAGCCCTGGTGTGGGACGCCGATGGCAACGAGTACCTGGACCTGCTCGGCGGCATCGCCGTCAACGCGTTAGGCCACGCCCACCCCTTTGTCACCTCGGTCATTGCGAGCCAGCTGGCCACGCTCGGTCACGTGTCAAACTTCTTCACCAGCCCCACACAGATTGCTCTGGCGGAGAAACTGCTTGAGCTGAGCCAGGCCCCGGCCGGTTCCAAGGTCTTCTTCGCGAACTCCGGCACGGAGGCCAATGAGGCCGCGTTCAAACTGGCCCGCGCCCACGGCGGCCAAGAACGGCCCACCATTTTGGCGCTCGAGGGCGGTTTTCACGGCCGCACCATGGGTGCCCTCGCCATGACGGCCAAACAGGCGTACCGGGAACCGTTCGAGCCCATGCCCGCAGGTGTGCGCCACCTGCCGTTTGATGACATTGACGCCCTGCGGGAGGCCATGGATGAGAGCGTTGCAGCTTTGGTCATCGAACCGATCCAGGGTGAGGCGGGGGTGCGCCCGCTCTCGGCGGAATACCTGCAAGCGGCCCGTGACCTGACCCGCGCCCATGGTGCACTGCTCATCCTTGACGAGGTTCAGACAGGTGTTGGCCGCACGGGCGTTTGGTTTGCCGGCATCGCCGCCGGCATCATCCCCGACGCCATGACCTTGGCCAAGGGTCTAGGCGGCGGGTTCCCCATCGGTGCCATCATCACTTTTGGTGACGGCCCCTCGAAGCTGCTCAGTGCCGGGCAGCACGGCACCACCTTTGGCGGGAACCCCGTGGCCACCGCCGCGGCGCTGGCCACCTTGCATGTGCTGGAGTCCCAACACGTGCTGGCCAATGTGCGCACCGTCAGCGACATTTTCCGCCAAGGCCTGGCCGCCGTCGACGGCGTCACCCGGGTGCGTGCCTTCGGCCTGCTGATTGGCTTTGACCTGACGCAACCGGTGGCCGCAGGTGTTGTGAGTGCGGCGCTGGAGGCAGGATTCATTATCAACGCCCCGCGCCCCAACACAGTCCGGCTGGCTCCGCCACTGAATTTGACCGCTGCACAGGCCCAGTCCTTCATCGCGGCGCTACCATCACTGATTGCCACAGCAGTGGCCGCACAGAAACTGGAAGGGAACCAACCATGACACGGCATTTTCTCGTTGACACGGATCTGAGCCCGGCCGAACAGGCCGAAGTCTTGGAACTTGCCGCGCTTTTGAAGAAGGCGCCCTACTCCAAGAACACGTTCGCCGGTGTCGGCTCCGGCGCACAAACGGTGGCGGTGATCTTTGACAAAACCTCCACCCGCACCCGCGTTTCCTTTGCTGCCGGTATTGCTGCGCTGGGCGGCAACCCGCTGATCATCAACCCCGGTGAGGCCCAGATCGGCCACAAGGAATCGGTCAGCGACACCGCCCGGGTGCTTGAACGCATGGTCTCCACCATTGTGTGGCGCACCTACAGCCAGGCCGGGCTTCAGGAGATGGCGGCCCATTCGAAGGTTCCCGTCATCAACGCCCTCTCGGATGACTACCACCCCTGCCAGCTGCTTGCTGACCTGCTCACCATCCAGGAGCACAAGGGCGCCCTGGCCGGGCTGACCATGACGTACATGGGGGACGGTGCCAACAATATGGCCAATTCCTACCTTTTGGCCGGCGTCACAGCGGGCATGCACGTTCGTATTACCGGGCCGGGCGGGTATTTGCCAGCCGACGCCGTCGTACGTGCAGCAAAGGAGCGTGCCCTGCTGACGGGTGGCTCGGTTCTGGTGACCACCGACGCGGCCGACGCCGTTGCCGGTGCCGACGTGCTGGTCACGGACACGTGGGTGTCCATGGGGCAGGAAGATGAGAAGGCCCAGCGCCTGGAACTGTTCAAGGATTACGCGCTCGACGACGCCGCGTTGGCTCAGGCGGACCCGTCGGCAATCGTGCTGCACTGCCTGCCGGCCTACCGCGGCTATGAGATCTCAGCCTCCGTCATCGACGGGCCGCAGTCAGTGGTGTGGGATGAGGCGGAGAACCGCCTGCACGCCCAAAAGGCGCTCATGGTGTGGCTGGTGGAAAAGTCCGCTGCTGAGGCAGCACACAGTGTGGCCGGCAGCTAGTCATGGCTAAATCAATGCCTCCCGTGGGAGGGATGCCGGCCACCAAGATTGCCCGGCAGGCCCGGGTGCAAGCACTGCTGAGCAGCCGGGCAGTGCGCTCACAAGCGGAACTGGCCACTTTACTGGCCGACGACGGTTTGGTGGTGGGCCAGGCAACGCTTTCCCGGGACCTGGTGGAATTGCGGGCAGTGCGGGTGCGCGGCAAGGACGGTGCCTTGATTTATGCGCTGCCACGGGAGGGCGGGGACCGCAGTGTGCATTCGGTGTCCTCGCAGGAGTTGTTGGACACCCGGCTGATCCGCCTGTGCGGGGAGCTGTTGGTCACTGCCGAGGCCTCCGGAAACATTGCGGTGTTGCGGACTCCGCCGGGTGCTGCAAACTTTTTGGCGCTGGCCATTGACCATTCGGTCATGCCGGCCATTCTTGGCACCATAGCCGGGGATGACACCGTCATGGTCATCACCCGGGACCCCCTCGGTGGCGCCGACGTTGCCGAGCGGTTCCTGCAATTTGCTGCCGAATCGGGTGCCGGCAGCTAGCTGGCCCCGCCTGTCGGGGTGGCCCGCCACACCCGACTGAATATCTTTTAGTTAGAATGCATAATCATGCATTATGCTGTGAAGTAATGTGAAACAACACTCTGACGAGTTTTACACAATAGGGAGATAAGAACGTGACTGAACGCATTGTATTGGCTTACTCGGGTGGCCTCGACACCTCCGTCGCCATCGGCTGGATCGGCGAAGCAACCGGGGCGGAAGTGATCGCCGTCGCTGTTGACGTGGGACAGGGTGGGGAGTCGCTGGAAGACATCCGCCAGCGCGCCCTGGGCTGTGGCGCTGTTGAAGCTTACGTTGCAGATGCTCGCGACGAGTTCGCCAACGATTACGCCATGCCGACCTTGAAGGCCAACGCTCTGTACCAGGGGCACTACCCGCTGGTTTCGGCCATCTCCCGCCCCGTGATCGTCAAGCACCTGGTCAAGGCTGCCCGCGAATTTGGCGCCACCACGGTTGCCCACGGTTGCACCGGCAAGGGCAACGATCAGGTCCGCTTTGAAGTGGGCATCCAGACCCTGGGCCCGGACCTGAAGTGCATTGCGCCGGTTCGCGACTTGGCCCTGACTCGCGACAAGGCCATTGCCTACGCCGAGGCCAACAACCTGCCGATCGAAACCACCAAGAAGAACCCGTACTCCATCGACCAGAACGTCTGGGGCCGCGCCGTCGAAACCGGCTACCTGGAGGACATCTGGAATGCTCCCACCAAGGACATTTACGACTACACGGCCACCCCGGAATTCCCGCCGGCACCCGATGAGGTCATCGTCTCCTTCCACCAGGGCGTCCCGGTGGCCATTGACGGCATCAAGGTTTCCCCGTTGCAGGCCATCCAGGAACTGAACCGCCGCGCCGGTGCCCAGGGTGTTGGCCGCATCGACGTCGTCGAGGACCGCCTCGTTGGCATCAAGAGCCGCGAAATTTACGAGGCTCCCGGCGCCATGGCCCTGATGACGGCCCACAAGCACCTCGAGGACATCACCTTGGAGCGCGAGCAGGCCCGTTTCAAGGCATCTGTGAGCCAGCGTTGGGCCGAGCTGGTCTACGACGGACAGTGGTTCTCCCCACTGAAGCGCTCCTTGGATGCGTTCATTGAGGACACCCAGCAGTACGTGTCCGGTGACATCCGCATGACCCTCCACGGTGGCCAAGCCATTGTGAATGGCCGCCGCTCCGAGACGTCCCTCTACGACTTCGACCTGGCCACCTACGACACCGGCGACACGTTCGACCAGTCACAGGCCAAGGGCTTCATCGAGTTGTGGGGCATGTCCTCCAAGGTTGCCTCAACCCGCGACCAGCGCGTCGCAGGCCTGTAACCATGGCTCATGGAACCAACGAAGGGGCGCTGTGGGGTGGCCGTTTCCAGGGCGGCCCCGCGGACGCCTTGTCGGCACTGAGCAAGTCAACACACTTTGACTGGCGTCTGGCCTTGTACGACATTGCCGGCTCCAAGGCTCATGCCCGCGTCCTGAGCACGGCAGGCCTGCTTGACGCCGACGAACTGGCGGGCATGCTCAAGGCCCTTGCCGAGCTCGAAGCCGATGTGATCTCCGGCGCCTACGGTCCGGCCGAGTCCGATGAGGACGTGCACGGCTCCTTGGAGCGCGGCCTGATTGAGCGTGCGGGAACAGCCTTGGGCGGCAAGCTCCGTGCCGGCCGTTCACGCAACGACCAGATCGCCACGCTGGGCCGCATGTACCTTCGCGACCACGCCAGGATCATCGCCGCCGGGGTGCTTTCCGTGATTGACGCCCTGGTCGAGCAGGCCAAGGCGCACCACGGTGTCGCCATGCCGGGGCGCACACACCTGCAGCATGCGCAGCCGATCCTGCTGAGTCACCACTTGTTGGCTCACGCCTGGGCGTTGTTGCGTGATGTGCAGCGCCTGGTTGACTGGGACAAGCGCGCAGCCGTCTCACCCTACGGTTCCGGTGCTTTGGCCGGTTCCTCCCTGGGTCTGGACCCGAACGCCGTCGCTCTTGAGCTTGGCTTTGACTCTGCAGCATGGAACTCCATTGACGGCACCGCCTCCCGCGATGTCTTCGCCGAGTTCGCCTGGGTGTCCGCCATGATCGGGGTGGACTTGTCCCGGATCTCCGAGGAGGTCATCCTGTGGGCCACCAAGGAGTTCTCCTTTGTGACGTTGCATGATTCGTACTCCACGGGGTCCTCGATCATGCCGCAGAAGAAGAACCCCGACGTGGCAGAGCTGGCCCGTGGCAAGGCCGGGCGCCTCATTGGCGACCTGACAGGCTTGTTGGCAACTCTCAAGGGCTTGCCCCTGGCCTACAACAGGGATCTGCAAGAGGACAAGGAGCCCGTCTTTGACGCCGCTGACACCCTTGAACTCTTGCTGCCGGCCATGTCCGGCATGATGGCCACGCTGGTGTTCAACACCGAGCGCATGGAGTCGCTGGCGCCGCAGGGCTTTGCCCTAGCGACCGACATTGCCGAATGGCTGGTCCGCCAGGGCGTACCGTTCCGTGACGCCCACGAACTCTCCGGTGCTGCTGTGAAGCTCGCCGAAGGCCGTGGCGTGGAGTTGTGGGATCTCAGCGATGCCGACTATGCGGGCATTTCGGATCACCTCACACCCGAGGTGCGCACTGTCCTGAGCACCAACGGCTCGTTGAACAGCCGCAACGCCCAGGGCGGCACCGCCCCCTCGGCGGTGGTGGCGCAGCTTGCGGCCCTTGAGGGGCAGCTGGGCGAGGTCCGGGCCTTCCTGGCCTGACCGGCGTCGTACCGCGCACGTGAGCGCAAGGAAATGCCCGTATCCATGGTGGATGCGGGCATTTCCTGCTTTAGCGCCTATCAGCTCCCACGCCTCGCCAGCTCGGCGCGGGCCCCTCGGCCGCTATCACACAGCGACCTCCCACCCCTCGCCAGCTCGGCGCGGGCCCCTCGGCCGCTATCACACAGCGACCTCCCACCCCTCGCCAGCTCGGCGCGGGCCCCTCGGCCGCTATCGCACAGCGACCTCCCACCCCTCGCCAGCTCGGCGCGGGCCCCTCGGCCGCTATGCTGGGGGGCATGACTGATATTTCAAACGCGCAGCTGATGGACCGCCTCAAGGCTGCGGCGGACACTGTGAGCGCAAAGTTGGTGGGCTTGAGCGACGACGACGTCCTGGTGCCCACCGATTTGCCGGGCTGGACCCGGGGCCACCTTGTGGCGCATATTGCCCATGTTTCCAACGCTGTGGCTCGGCAGGTTGAGTACGCCCTGCGTGGTGAGTTGATAGATTTTTACGACGGCGGCCAGGGCGGACGGACGCAGGCGATCGAAATGAACGCCGGGCACTCGGCCGAGCAGCACAGGGAGTACATTTCGGCCGGGTTGACCCGTGCCTTGAGCGTGCTCGACGGCCTGGACGATGCCCAGTGGGACTTGCCCATCAGCTACCGCGACGGTGTGGTGCGTGACGCCGCGTTGGCGTACTGGCGTGAACTGGTCATTCATGTGGCTGACCTGCAGTTGGGGCGCGGACCCGAGACCTGGTCCAAGGAGTTCTGCCTGTACCTGATCGAGTTCCTGAGCGCCCGGGTGCCCGCCGGGATTCAGTTGAAGCTGTTGCCGCTGGCGCTGCCGCCCATGACTGTGGGCTCGGGTTCGAACACGGTGTCGGTTTCGGGCATGCTGACGGACATTGCCGCCTGGCTGTCCGGGCGCACGCCCACCATGGGCAGTTTGCGGGCCGAGGCGGCTGCGGATTCGGTGGAATTGCCGGTGCTGTTGCCGTGGCCGTCGGCGTTCACCGCCAAATAGCCCACCCTCGCCCCTCCCTTCCTCGCCCCTTCCTCGCGAACGGGCAGTTGATGCCGATGTTGCACTCCAACATCGGCATCAACTGTACTTTCGACATCTTGGATCATGAGTTGCCTGTGGATAACTGCGAAATGCCCCCGTTTTTCGCGAAATAATGGGACATGCGCCGAATCCAGCTGCCGCAGCATCTCTACGGGAGGTCGTTCACCACGCAGGCCTCCGACGCTGCCGGCGTGCCGCGGGGGAGGACCCGTGCCGGTGACCTGATTATCATCTCCCGGGGCATCCGCGTTCCCGCGAGTGTGCCGCTTCAGGGCGCCGCAGCCTTAGCGGCCTACACTGAGGCAAATCCTCTCAGCGTGCTGAGCCACCTGTCTGCCGCGCAGCTGTGGAAGATTCCGCTGCCGCCGAGTGGCCAGAACGACTGGCGCATTCACCTGGCCAATCCGCCGTCGGTGGGTGCGCCGAGACGGGTCAATGTGGTGGGGCACCGGCTGTCGCTTGCTGCGGGGGAGATCCGCCAGCTCGACGGCGTCCGGCTCACCAGTGCCGCGCGCACCTGGCTGGACCTTGCCGCATGTTTGTCCTTGAAGGATCTGGTGGCGGCCGGTGATTTTTTGGTGTGCAGCCACGGCCCTGATTTTCCCGTGCCACGTGAGCCGATCTGCAGCGTGGCCGAGCTGAAACAGACGGTTGCCCGGCATCATGGAGGCAGGGGGCTGCGCAACGCCCGGCTTGCCCTTGAATTGATTCGCGTTGGCGCCGACTCGCCGCCAGAGACCTACCTCCGGCTGGCCCTGATTGACGCTGGGCTGCCCGAACCTGAACTCAATGGTGTGGTCCGCGATCAGTCTGGCCGGGCCGTGCTGTGGCCGGATGGGGCTTACCGTGTGCTGCGGATCGGCCTGCAATATGACGGCGGCCACCACAACACCCCGGATCAGTATCTGCGTGACATCCGCCGGCTGGAGACCACTCGATCCCTAGGCTGGGAAGAAATCCGGGTGTCACGTGAAGACCTTCACGGAGACAAACCGGCCGTGGCGCGAAAAGTGTCGGATGTGTTGCGCGTCAGGGGCTGGCGCCCCCGCTGACCCTTGCCGAAAGTACAGTTGATGCCGATGTTGAGGTGCAAGATCGGCATCAACTGTACTTTCGGCGAGGGGGTGCGTGCAGCGGCCTAATTTTCCCCGGACACCCGCCACAGGTGCAAGGTCGCATAGGAGCGCCAGGGTTGCAACGGCTCTGCCATGCGTGTCAGTTCCGGGGCCTTGATGGTGCGGGCTTGGGCGAGGGTGTCCCCGCGCAGCAGCCCGTAGCCGTTGCGCACGGCCGCGTCGCCTGGCAGGAAGATGTCACTGCTGGCGAGCACCCGCATCGCCACATAGCCCACAGTCCAGGGACCAATGCCGGGGACGGGGAGCAGCTTCGTTGCGAGCGTTTCCTGCGTGTCGGCGGGGCCGATCCGCAGGGAACCGTCAGCCAACATCCCTGCCACGGCCACGATGGAGTCGGTCCGGCGTTTCGGGCCGCGCAGGATGTCCCTGCCACCCGCCGCTATTTCCTGTGGCGACGGGAAGAAATGGGTCATAGAACCATGGGGCAGGCGGCTTGGCGTGCTCAAGGCCACGAGCTGGTTCAGCGCCGTGCGTGCAGCAGCGACGGTGATCTGCTGACCGACCATGGCCCGGATGAGGATCTCTGCCGGATCCACACAACCCGGGAGCCTGATCCCTGGCAGCGCCACGACACGATCGGCCAAGAGGGGATTGGCGCTCAGGGCTGCGTCAGCTGCGCCCGGGTTGTGATCTAGGTTAAACAAATGCCGGACCATTTTGAGCAGTTCTGGTGCATCCGCGGGGTCCTGCACCTCCTGCTCGAGCCACAAGGCGCGGCCGTCCCATGCAACGCTGAACCAGCCGTGGCCGCCGGGAAGGAGGACTGTGCGGGAGTAGCGTGTGGGGCTAGCTTCCTCGATGCCTGCCACGGCACGGGCGGCCAGAAAGTCAAAGATGCCCGGCTCAAAGGGTGGAGTGAATTCCAATGCAACTGCCATTGTGGCATTCTCTCACGGGTCCGAAGCGCCCTGCCTGCGATGGGCGCCAGCCACCCTGCTATGTTGAGCAGGTGGGCGCTGACATGGATATCCTGAAGCTTTTGCAGAACCCTGCCACAGAGGTGGGGCCCTACTTGTTGGGCGCCCTGGTGAGACACGATAGTCCGGAAGGTCCCGTCGTCGTCCGCCTAACGGAGGTGGAGGCCTACCAGGGACCGGCGGATTCACCCGATCCGGATCCGGGGGCGCACAGTTACCGCGGCAAGACCGACCGCAACGCAGCCCTGTTCGGCCCGCCCGGCCACCTTTATGTGTATTTCACCTACGGCATGCACTTTTGTGCGAATCTGGTGTGCCGCCCGGAGGGTACGTCCGGCGGCTGCCTGATGCGGGCAGGGGAGATCGTTGAAGGTCTGGAGTTGGCACGTTCGCGCCGCCCCACTGCCAAACACGACGCCGAACTGGCCCAAGGCCCCGCCAGACTCGCCAAGGCCATGGGGTTTGGCCGCGAACACAATGGCATGGCCGCGCTCAACGGGGAAGTCACTGTGACGTTGCCAGCCAGCCCCGTTGAGCGGTTCGTGACGGGGCCGCGGGTGGGTATTAGCGGCCCCGGCGGCACGGCGGAATATCCGTGGCGGTTTTGGATCGACGGGGACCCCACAGTTTCGAAGTTCAAGCCGGGAGTGGTGCGTGCTCCGCGTCCGGCCTCGCCAGCTGCGCGGAAAACTCAATAACCTCCGGCACCTCCGCCAGCACGCCCGCCACGGTGGCACCCAACGTCACGACGCCGCAAGGGTTCGCCTCGGACACCGCGTCCGGGGTCTGAAAGCTGCTGTTGCGCGGAGAATTCTTACGCACCTGTTGGGCAGCCGAAAGGCACCTCAAGCCAAGGCTGTACCGTAGAGCTGTGAACCAGAACGACAGCACCCCTGCCCAGAGCCCGAAAATCCCCGAAAATACTCGGGTTGCAGCGACCATCAACGGCCTCTGCGCCACCGTTGAGGACTACCCCGCAGAGGGAATTGTCTTCAAAGATCTAACCCCCGTATTTGCTGACGGTGCGGCTCTCAAGGAGGTGGTTGATGCCATAGTGCAGCAGTTCGCCGGAAAGTTCGACGCCGTCGCCGGAGTTGAGGCGCGCGGCTTCCTCTTGGCGGCTGCCGCGGCGTATGCCACAGGAACCGGTGTCATCACCATCCGGAAGGCAGGAAAGCTGCCGCGCGAGGTGTATGCGCAGAGTTACGCCCTCGAGTACGGCCAGGCAACCCTGGAACTGCATCAGGAAGATGTGCCTGCTGGCACGCGTGTGTTAATTCTCGACGATGTTCTTGCCACGGGCGGCACGCTGGGCGCGGCAGCTGCCTTGCTTGAACGCACGGGCGCCCACGTGGCAGGAATTGGCGTGGTCCTGGAAATCGATGCGCTGACCGGGCGCAAAAACCTGGCCACCCATGACGTGGTGTCGCTGCTGCACGTCTAGCCCACTGCACGTCTAGCCCGCTGCCGACGAGTCCCATGCCGGTAGGCGCTCCTGGGCGGCAGCTGTGCGATTCTGCTCACAGCTGCCAACACCGCGGCGCTGAGGGCGGTAGACTAGACGGTCTGCCTTTTGGCGGTAAGCCTTACATTTCAGGAGTCTTGCATGTATGACCACGAGTTGGCCCAGGAACGTAGCTATGTTGACGGTCTCTACTCACGCTTGGATGAACTTCGAGCCGAAAAAGTGGAGCAACTAGCGGACGTTCGTCGCGCCAAATCCATGGGTACGCACCAAAACCGCTCCGAACGTGATGCCTTTGCCACGCTCTATGAAAACCGCCTGGCGCAGCTGAACGCCGTGGACGACAAGCTGGTATTCGGCCGCCTTGACCTGGAGTCCGGTGAGAAACGCTACATCGGCCGTATTGGGCTGTCCACCGCGGATCTGCGCCAGCTTATGGTTGACTGGCGTGCCCCCGAAGCCGGCACCTTCTACCAGGCCACGGCGTTTGAGCGCATGGGCGTGCGCCGGCGTCGTCATTTGATCCTGGCCGGGCGCAACGTCAAGGCCATTGAGGACGACGTCCTTGACCACACCATGCTGGTCGATGGGGAGCATCTGCAGGGCGAAGGGGCACTGCTGGCAGCGTTGAATTCCAAGCGCACGGGCCGCATGAATGACATTGTTGGCACCATCCAGTCCGAGCAGGACAGGATTATCCGCTCACCCTTGAGCGGTGCCTTGGTGGTTCAGGGCGGACCCGGAACGGGCAAGACGGCTGTGGCACTGCACCGTGCCGCATACCTGCTCTACACCCACCGCGAACGTCTGCAGTCAGCCGGCGTACTGTTGGTGGGCCCCTCCAACGCGTTCATGAAATACATTGAGCGGGTGCTGCCGTCCCTGGGTGAAACGGGCGTCGTCATGGCCAGCCTTGGGCAATTGCTGCCTGGCATCAAGGCCACAGCGCCGGAGACCCCGGAGGCGGCACTGCTTAAGGGCCGGATCGAGATGACTCAGATCATCGCCAACGCCGTGGCCAACCGCCAGCGCCTGCCGCACCAGGATGTGCGGCTCGACGTCGAAGGCACCCGTTTGGTGCTCACCGTGCGCCAGGTGCGCCGCGCCAGGGAAAAGGCGCGAGCCACGGGCAAGCCACATAACGAGGCACGCGTAACGTTCGTCAAGACGCTGTTGCGTGAGTTGACTGACCAGCTCCGTGAACACATTGAAGAGAACAGTGCCGGCAACACGGCCGACAGGTCCTATCTGGGCGAAGACGTGCGCGGCTCACGCGATGTACGCGTCATGTTGAACCTGTGCTGGATGCCCATGAGTCCGCAAAAGCTTGTCCGCGACATGTTTAGCAAACCGGAGATCCTCAAAGCGGTGACCCCCACCCTGACGGATGCGGAGCGGGCCCTGTTGGCGCGCCCAGCCAATGCGCCGTGGAGCGAATCCGATGTTCCGCTGCTGGATGAGGCGGCGGAACTGCTCGGAGATTTGGATGAGACAGGTGGCAGGGCTGAGGCCGCCGCGGATGCCCAGCGCAAGCGCGATCTCGCCAACGCCGAAAAGGCCATCTCCAACATGAACCAGCAGCTGGAAGATTCCGGCGTGGATGGCATGCTGACTGCCGAGCAGCTGGCCGACTTCAACGTGGTGGAGGGGGAGCGCCTGAGTAATGCCGAGCGCGCCCTGACCGACAGGACCTGGGCTTATGGCCACGTGGTGGTTGATGAAGCCCAGGAACTTTCGCCCATGCAGTGGCGGCTGTTGGTGCGCCGCTGCCCCGTGAAATCCTTCACGATTGTGGGCGACATTGCCCAGACAAGTTCGGCAGCAGGGGCCATCTCCTGGCAGCAGGCGCTGACCCCGTTCATGGGGGAGCGCTGGAACCTGGAGGAGCTGAGCGTCAACTACCGCACGCCCATCCAGATCGCCGAGGCAGCCGTGCGCATGGCAAACGCTGCCGGCCAGATTGTGTCAGCCCCCAAGGCAGTGCGCGACGGCGAATGGGAACCTTTGGTGGACATGGTGGCACCTGACGCTGTGGTGGCGCAGGTGGTTGCCGTCATGGACGAAGAATCCACGGCCGTGGCCGGCGGCCTGGTGGCCGTCATTGCCCCGAGCGCCCTCGTGGCAGAAACCGCCGCCGCCTTGCGGGTCGTGTATGGCCACCGCGTGGGCCACGGAGCAGGTTCCGTGGAGCAGAACATTGTTGTCATTGATCCGCACGAGGCCAAGGGCCTGGAGTTCGATGGTGTGGTGATTGTGGAGCCGGCTGCATTGCTCGCTGGTGCCGGCGGCCGCGTTGGCGATCTCTATGTGGCCATGACCCGGCCCACCCAACGTCTGCGCCTGGTCAGCTCGCAGCCGTTGCCGGCAGGAATCGAAAAGTAGCAGGAGCTCCATACCAGCGGGACCCGTGCCGAGGCGCGGGTCCCGCTGTCGTTTGGGGGAGCGCTGCACCGTGTCCGGCCGGCTTGCCCGAGCACGGCAGGACGCAAGGTGGGCAGGAATGCCGAATAAACGCCGTCGTGCTGGTAATTTTGAACCGTGTCATTGCAAACTGAACTCCGCGCCCCCGAAAACGACCCCAGCTTCGCCAATGTTTGGCAGGAGCTCAAGTGGCGAGGCCTGGTCCAGGTCTCCACCGACGAAGCAGCCCTTGAAGAGCTGCTCGCCGGCGCGCCGATCACGTACTATTGCGGTTTCGATCCCACAGCCCCAAGCCTGCACCTTGGCAACCTGGTCCAACTGCTGACCATGCGGCGCATGCAGCTGGCGGGCCACAAGCCGCTGGGCTTGGTGGGCGGCTCCACCGGGCTGGTGGGGGACCCCCGTCCCACGGCCGAACGCAGCATGAACTCGAAAGAGACCGTTGCCGAGTGGGTTGGCTATCTGCAGGGCCAGGTGCAGCGCTTCCTGTCCTTCGAGGGTGAGAACGCGGCCCGCATGGTCAACAACCTTGACTGGACTGCGCCCATGAGCGCCATCGACTTCCTGCGCGACATTGGCAAATACTTCCGGGTCGGCACCATGATCAAGAAGGACATTGTTGCCTCGCGGCTGAATTCGGATGAGGGCATCAGCTACGCCGAATTCAGTTACCAGATCCTGCAGGGCATGGACTACCTTGAACTGTTCCGCCAGTACGGCTGTGTGCTGCAGCAGGGTGGCTCCGATCAGTGGGGCAACCTCACCAGCGGGACCGACTTGATTCGCAAGGTTGAGGGCGCCTCCGTGCACGCGTTGGGCACGCCGCTGATCACCAACTCCGACGGCACCAAGTTCGGCAAGAGCGAAGGCAACGCCATCTGGCTCGACGCCGCCATGTGTAGCCCGTTCGACATGTACCAGTTCTGGCTCAACACCGCCGACGCCGATGTGGTGGATCGCCTGAAGGTTTTCACCTTCCTTTCCCGCGAGGAGATCGCTTCCGTTGCCGATGCTGTTGCGCAGCGGCCGCAGGCTCGCGAAGGCCAGCGCACGCTTGCTTTCCAGGTGACCTCGCTGGTGCACGGGGTAGACGCTACATTGAAAGTTATTGCGGCATCTGCGGCGTTGTTTGGTCAGGGTGAATTGGCTGCCCTTGATCTTTCCACTCTGGAATCGGCAACGCGTGAATTGCCGCGGGCAGCTGCGCCGGCAGCCGGCTTGGGCATTGTTGAACTGCTAGTTGCCGCGGGACTGTCCAAGACGAATTCAGAAGCCCGCCGCACCGTGGGGGAGGGTGGCGCCTACGTGAACAATGCCAAGGTCACCGATCTTGATGCTGTTCTTGGTGCCTCCGAGGCCTTGCATGGCAAGTACCTGCTGGTACGCCGCGGCAAGCGCACACTGGCCATGGTGGAGCTGTCTGCCTAATGTTTGCCTGAAGTTCCACAGCTGCCCGCCCCCGATTTGCCTTGGGGGCGGGCAGCTGTGTATTGTTCTATCTGTTGCTTGCACAAGGTTGAGTCGCTTCGAGAGAAGCGCCGACTCCCGTGTTACAGGAAACCAAACCTCACAATTCGTAGATAATATATTCGTTTTTTGATTCGAAACTATTTATTGAGAATAAAGGTTTGCTGAATTCATAAAGTGACCAGGCGCACAAAATGCGGATTGGACAAATGAATTTTGATGAAATAACATTGAAACATCACGTCGACGAAAACAAATTGTGTAAATAATTTGGAACTACTCGAATTGTAATTGTTGTTTGAGAACTCAATAGTGTGCCAAGTTTTATTGATACCAATTTATTTATATTGAATTGGTTATTTGGTTTTGTTGTTGCCGCCCCTGTGGTGACGGCGAGACCGT
>NZ_JBTNDH010000022.1:0-63852 GCF_054511095.1 Arthrobacter sp. TMN-49
CCTCCTCTTTTTCTTTGCTGTGGTTTTTTTGGTTTTTTGCCTGCCCCCCCCCCCCCCCCCCCCCCCCCCCCCCGGCCCCGCAGCCTTTTAATCCACGTCTTCGCTGTCTACGTCGTCCTGGTCCAGGTCGTTGCTCATGCCGCGAATGTTGCGGGCGGCTGAAAATGAGGCACCGTCAAGGAACGCTTTTGCTCGTTCCAGCTCACTAAAACCGGCCATCTCGGCCCAAAACGCCGAACTGTGGTTGGCGTGAATCAGGTGTGTCAGCTCGTGCAGGAGCACATAGTCCACCACCCATTCGGGCATGCCCTGCACGTGGTGAGAGATCCGGATGGTTTTCCGGGCCGGAGTTGCCGAACCCCACCTGCGATCTTGATTCGTCACCCACCGCACAGATTCGGGCACGGCCCGCGAGCCCAAATACGTCCCGGACAGGTACAAGCAGCGCTGCATCAGGGAGTCGTCGCTGGGTTGGACCCGGCGCCTGCCACCCTTGCTGCTGGCCTCAAGTTTCGCCACCATGTGCGGCACCCAATACTGTTCATCTTCAAGACTCAGCCGCGCCGGCACCGCTATGACGGCCTGGGGGCCTTCCCAAAATGCTGCCAAGCCGGTTTTTCGCCGGGCCGTCCGCCTGACGACGACGGCTTCGCCGTTGCTGCGTCGATGTGCCGAGTAGGAGTCGCCCAGCGGCCCGGGTGTTCCCTTGCCGATGGGCCGCCGTCGCGGATCCAATGCTGCTGCCATGCTTCGACGGTACAGCGATCTTGCCACTGTTCTAAAGTCGGCCTAGCCAGATTGTGGACAAGTCGCGGCTGTGGATAACTCTGCGCACGCTACGTGGCAAAGTGCCATGATCTTAAGATAGCGCTGTTGCCGCCAGCCAGCTCGAGGAAGACCCGTCAGGAGGCCATCATGACAACTATCAACCCGGGGCTTCGCATGGTGCGCCGCAGCAGTCACAGCATTCAGATCGGGCTGGGGCAAGGCGGGGTGATCCTGGACGGTTTAGCCGAAACCGATTTGGCTTTTGTTGCCGCCTTGGGGCAGGGCATAGCCGATGGTGAGGTGTTCTTGCGGGCCGCTGCGCTCGGTGTGGAGCAAGGGCGTGCCCGGGATATCTGTGCCAAGATTTCGGAGCTGCTGTTCAGTGACGCCGAACTGTCCACCCAAGGCTTTCGCGCCGAACGGCTCTTGCCCGAACGCTGCGCGCTCCTGAGTTTGTACAGGGGCCCCTGCCAGGACTACATGACCCGGCGCGAACACGCCGTGGTCCATGTTGTGGGTTTGGGGCGTACCGGCGCTGCCCTTGCGGCGGTACTGGTCAGCGCCGGGGTGGGGACGCTGCTGCTCGAGGACGACAGTGCCGTGATAGCCACTGATGTAAGCCCCGGCTCGTTCCTGCTGGCCGACATTGGTTTGGCCCGTTCGGTGGCTGTGCGCCGGCACCTGCTGCGGCTCGATCCCAGCAGCAACGCCCATATTGTGCACGACGGCGGGGCCGGCGGTCCCAGCCTAAGGTACCTTGATCTTGCCGTGGTGGTGGGTCATGACGTGGTGCACGCGCCAACGTCTGCCCGTTTCATGGGCGCCGAGCGGCCACACCTTTTTGTGTTGTTGCGTGAGCAGGACGGCGTGGTGGGCCCGCTGGTGGTGCCGGGCGAAACTGCGTGTGCCGAGTGTGTGGAGAGGCATCGGAGCATCCACGATCCGCAGTGGTTGGAGGTGTCTGGCCAACTTCTCGGTGGCCCCACAGACGCCACCGATCACCGGCACTGTGCGCGATTGTTGGAGAACGCGTCAATGGCCGTCACCTTGGCGGGGACTGCTGCGCAGCACGTCCTCGTGTTCCTTGATGCGGTGAACCAACCGGCCTCATGGTCATCGGTGCTGACATTCCATCCTGACAACGGACGGTGGACGCAGCAAGAATTCAGCACCCACCCCGAGTGCGGTTGCCAATGGCAGAATCAGTCGCTGGCCACAATCTCCAGCACCGCCTCACCATAGCGTTCCAGTTTGGCCGGGCCCACTCCGGGCAACGATGCCAGCGTGTGAAGATCTTGCGGCGCCGCCTCAGCGATAGCCATGAGCGTTGCATCGGTAAACACCACAAAAGCGGGGACGTCTGCGGCTGCGGATTCCTTCAAACGCCACTGGCGCAACTGCTCAAAAATTGCTTCGTCGTAGCCCGGCGGGCAGTCGGGGCAACGGCCAACTTTACGTTCGGCACCTGTGTTGAGGATTTTCCCGCATACCCGGCACACCGAGGGGCCGGCAACCTTGCGGGACTTTCGCACAGCAGGCTGGCGGGGGCCTGTCGGTGCACCACCCACCGAGCTGGGGCGCAACCCATCAAGGAACCTGGACGGCCGGCGGTTGGCCCGGCCACCGGGGGTTCGCGCAGTAGACCAGGAGAAGTTCAGAAACTCCCGGGCGCGGGTGATCCCCACATACAGCAGCCGGCGTTCCTCATCGACGGTTTCCGGGGTGTCCGCAAAGGAGATGGGCATGAGACCTTCACTCAAACCCACAAGGAACACAGCATCCCATTCAAGACCCTTGGCCGAGTGCAGGGATGCCAACGTGACGCCCTGAACGGTGGGCGCATGTTGTGCCGAGGCACGATCTTGCAGTTCGGCCACGAAGTCCATCAGGGTGAAAACGTGCTCGGGTGTGCTGCGTGAAAGGGCCAGTTCATCGGCCAGGGCCACCAGCGCCGACAGTGACTCCCAGCGTTCCCGCACAGCACCCCCGGTCTTCGGCGCCTCGGGCTGGTAGCCGAGGTTTTTGAGCACGTCGCGCACCAGCTGACCCAGCGGTTCATCCTCTGCGGCACGGGACGCTGCCCGCAATTGCAGCATGGCGTCGCGGACTTCCTTGCGAGCAAAGAAGCGCTCACCGCCACGCAATTGGTAGCCGACGCCTGCGCCGGTGAGTGCTTGTTCATAAGCTTCTGATTGGCCGTTGGTTCTAAACAGCACTGCGATTTCGCTGGCCGGGGTGCCGTGCTCTATCAAGATCTTGATTCGGGCGGCCACTGCAGCCGACTCTGCCTCGTCGTCGCTGCACTCCAGGAATTCAGGCGTTGGGCCGCCGGGGCGCTGCGCTATCAACTCCAACGGTGCCGACCACAGGGCGTCAGCACTTAATCCACCACTGCGGCGATTGCTCAGCAGCGAGTTGGCCAGCCCCACCACTTGCGGGGTGGAGCGGTAGTCGCGCACCAGTTTGACCACACTGGCGGCGGGGAAGCGCTTGGGAAAGTCCAACAAATGCCGCGGCGTTGCACCCGTGAAGGAGTAAATGGTCTGGCTGGCATCGCCCACCACGCACAGTTCCTCACGCCCGCCCAACCATAAGTCGAGCATGCGTTGCTGCAGCGGGGACACATCCTGGTACTCATCCACCACAAAATGCCTGTACTGGTCACGGACGGTGGCCGCCACCCGCGGGTCCTCCTGCAAGATGCCCACCGTTATGAGCAGCACATCCTCAAAGTCGATGAGGTTTCTATCCGCCTTGACGTCCTCGTAGCCCTGAAAAAGCCGTCCCACAGCCACTTTGTCCAAGCCGCCAGGCTCGCCGCGATCCTGTGCCTTCAAAAGGTACGTCTCGGGAGTGAGCATGGAGACTTTGGCCCACTCAATTTCGGCCGCCAGGTCACGGATGGCTGCCCTGTCGGCGGGCAGGCGCAAGCGCCGCGCGGCCTCACCGATGATGGTTGCCTTGTGTTCGAGCAGGCCCGGGAGTTGACCGCCGACGGCGTGCGGCCAGAAATACTGTAGCTGGCGTAACGCTGCTGCGTGGAAGGTGCGGGCCTGGACCGAGCCCACCCCCAAATCACGCAGCCGGGTACGCATCTCCGCGGCCGCCCGGGCGGTAAACGTCACAGCCAGGAGCCTGTTGGGGTTGTACACTCCCGTGTGCACACCATAGGCGATGCGGTGGGTGATGGCGCGGGTTTTGCCTGTACCGGCGCCTGCCAGCACGCACAAGGGTCCGCTCAGTGTTGTGGCCACCGTACGTTGTTCCTCATCCAGCCCGGCCAGGATGCGGTCTTCGGCTGTTCTCTCATCCATGACAGGTAGCCCGGTCTGGCGTGGATCAAAGCTCATGACTGCTCTCCGGCTTCCAGGATCGGCCCGCCGTACCAATGCTCAATCAGGGACCTGGCAATGGAGCGTTTGTGTGAAATTGCCGCCTCGCCGTTGAGCACGGCTGATTGAAGTTCGTCCCGGGTAAACCACCTGGCAGCCCTGACTTCAACGTTGTCGGGGGTTGGCACAACATCGTCGGTGTAGCCAATGAAACCCAGCATCAACGAGCGCGGGAAGGGCCAGGCCTGGGAGCCAAAGTACTGAAGAGAATGCAAGTGGACACCCACTTCCTCAGCAATTTCACGCACTGCAGCCTGTTCGGCGCTTTCCCCCGCCTCGGCGAAACCAGCGACCGTGGAATACCTGTGCGGCTCCCACGCATAGTTGTTGGCCAACAGGATTCGGCTGTCGGCACCAACGATGGCGACGATGACGGCGGGATCCGTTCGCGGAAAGTGTTCGGACTGATCAACCGTGCAGCGGCGCATCCAACCAGCGGAGGCAACCACTGTGGGGTTCCCGCAGCGAGGGCAGCAGGGGTGGGTGGTGTGCCAGTTGGCAACAGCTTGAGCCTGGATGAACACTTCCGCGTCGGCGGCACTGAGATACGCGGCGGCGTCACGGTAACCCATGTATGCCGCACCGGCAGGCACCCAGGCCGGGAGGACGGCGTCGTACGGGAGAATCTGGAGCACAAGGGACGTCTGGGCCGGCAGCTGGTGCCCATGACCGGCGTTGACGTTGCCGAGGAAAACTGTGATGGTCCCGGCCGGCAGAACCGTGGTGATGTGCGCGGGATCCAGGTAGCCCAGCGCCCGGTCTTCCACCAGCGCCTTGCCCCGGTGAAAGAGCACCACCCGGTGGGTAGGATCGGCCCGCACAGCATCCACGTATCCGGGCTCAAGTCGCTGCTCGCACTGCCTATCAAGAACTGTTTCGGCAGAGAGCTGGGATTTGATCATGCTTCTACCGTACGCAATCCACTGCAAGTTTTTACATTTAACCCCTGGTGTTTGTGGACAACATGAACAGCTTCACAACTAGTTCTCGCGACTCGCCGCCGCAACGGCGCGGCGTTGGCGCAATAGCGTTCTACGGTAGAGGTGTGAGAAGAATGACTGCAATCGAATTGGCCGCTATTGCCAGCGCTGCCGTGCCCGGACTCAATGTGACCGCTTTTGGTCCGGAACCAGATGACACTGCCGATTTCTGTTCAGCCTTGCTCGTTGATTCGGACAACCGGCGCTGGCGTGTGCGCTCACCGCGGCATGCCGAGGCAAGCACGCGCTTGGAGACAGAGCGCCAAGTATTGCGGGCTTTTCCCCCGGCCATCCGCGCCGAATTGCCGTTCCTGCTGCCCACTGTTGCCGGGACCGTGCGCCAGGGCGAGCTCATCACTTTTGTTTACTCCCACATTGCCGGCAGAGCCGCATCCGTGGAGGACTTGGCGCAGGGAAGTTCTGCGATGGCGTTGGAGATCGGCGCCGCCATTGCAGCCATCCATGACCTGCCGCAGCACCTTGTCACCACCTATGACCTGCCCAGCTACACGGCCAATGAGTTCCGCCAGCGCAAACTCAATGAGTTGGATCAGTCCGCCACCACCGGGAAGATCCCACCGGCCCTGCTCCGGCGTTGGGAACATGCCATGGAGGATGTTGCGCTCTGGCGTTTCAATGCCTGCGTTGTCCACGGGGACCTGCATGAAGACAACATACTGCTCGACGGCGATAAGGTCACGGCAGTCATTGGCTGGACTGATTTGCGCGTGGGCGACCCCGCCGACGACTTTGCCTGGCTGGTTGCCGTGAACGACCCCGGGTTCGTAGACACCGTGATGCAGGCATATGCAGCAGCCCGCAACGAGACGCCCGACCCGCACCTGCTGCGCCGTGCTGCTCTCAGTGCAGAATTTGCGTTGGCGCAGTGGCTTGTCAGGGGTTACGCGGCGGACAGTGCACGCATGGTGGAGGACGCCGAATCCATGCTGCGCACGCTCGAGGCCGATATTGCCGAACATGGCGGGCAGCCCATCAGCGTTGAAACGGCCACAGTGGCGGCCCCCCAAGCCACCGTGGCCACGGCGGCTCCCCTGCACGCCGCACCGGTCGAGGTGGCAAGCCCGGTCACCTCCGCTGTTCCCGTCGTTACCGTTGCCGCCACCCCCGCCGAAACGGCCGAGATCGCAGAGACGGCTGAGACTTCTGATGAGCCAGCCAGCGACGACGACGCGACCGCTGGCGAGACACCCACCAACGACGACACGAAGGCCTCCGTTGACCCGGGTCCCGGTGCCGCCACGGATCTGGACACCACCGCCTTGAAGGTCATCCCGCTCAAGAAGTAGCCGCCACCACCTAGCTCGAGTAGGCGTTGGTGACGATCGCTTCAAGTTCGTCCTGCCCGGCCAGATCCACCGGGCGAATGAGTTTGTCTTGGCCTACATAGTAAAACGCTGCGCGAACGTGCTCCAGCGGAACCTCCTTTAACCGTGCCCAGGCCAGCCTGTACACGGCCAATTGCACACCACGTACCGCCAGTTGAGCCTTCGAGGGCACCTTTCCGGTTTTCCAGTCGATCAGGTCCCAGCCGCCGTCGTCGTCACGGAAGATCGCGTCAATACGGCCGCGCACCACAACCCCGGCAACCCTCGTCTCAACGGGCACCTCCAGCTCAGCCGGGACGCGGGCGGCCCAGGCAGAGTTCTTGAACGTTTCTTGCATCTCTGCCAGCCCGTAGGCCTCATCAACGTAGGCGTCGGCACCGGGAACCTCGTCGAAGTCCAGTTGGCCGCTGGTGCCAAAGAAGTCTTCAATCCAGCCGTGGAAGGCGGTTCCCTTCCTTGCTGCCATGCCTGGTTTTGTGGGCACAGGTCGGCGCATGGCACGGGTAACTTTTTCCGGGTCTTCACCGAGCGCCACAAGTCGGGAGGCCGAAATATGTGGTGGCAGCTCCACCCGCAGCTGGTCGGATTCAAGCCGCTCCTGGGCCAGCAGCACAGCCAGTTCCCTGCCCCAGCGGGGATTCTCAGCGAAGAACTCCTCACCATCTGCGTCGGCGCCGCCCCCCTGCAGCCGCGCCGCCGTGACGGCTGCCGCTGAGCGTTCAGCGTTGATGCGCCGGCCAACCCGCTCCGCGACGCCGCTGCGGCCCACAATGACGGGCCCGTTGAGCGGATCGTAGGGCCATTGGGCGCTTTCAGCACCTGCACTCACGGGGTTTTGGGCATCCTCTTCGGGATCGTCAAACCACTGAAAAATCTCGGCGGTGTGCGCTGCACCCTCCGTCAATGGCAGCAGTTCGGCCAGGAACTTCGACGGCGCCAACGGTTTCTTCCCGCTCCCCCAAACGGTGCTTGAGCACATCAGAAAATCCCGGGCGCGGGTGAAGGCCACATAGGCCAGCCGCCGCTCCTCCTCTTCACCGTGCAACAAGACGTCATCGGCAAACAGCTTCTCGTTTTCCAGCAACGTCTTCAGATCCGGCACCTGAAGGTCCCATGCGGGCAAGTCCTCCTTGTCACCGCGCAGCGGCCAGGGCAGCGACTTGGCACCTGTGCTCCAGCGATCCGCCCGGGTACTGGGAAACGCACCTGCATTCATGCTTGGCACGAACACCACATCCCATTCAAGCCCCTTCGAGGCGTGCACTGTCAGCAGTGCCACGGCGTCCGGATTACTCTCGGTGGGTGTCATTTCCAAGCCGCCCTCCTCCGACTCGGCCGTTTCCAGCCAGCCCAGGAAGGCATCCAAGTCAACCCGTTGGGCCGCTTGCATGAACGCTGCCGCGGCATCGGCAAAGGCGTCCAGGTTTCGCCGGGCATGGTGGATGCTGGAACCGGGTTTGGCTGCCAGTTCAATGTCCAAAAGCATTGTCCGCTCCACCACGCCGAGCAAGTTACTCAGGTCCTCCCCCACGAAGGTTCGCAGCACCCGCAGCTCATCCCGCAGCGTCAGCAGGCGTGCCCTGGCAACGTCGCTGAGTGGACGCGCAGCCTCGGGCCAGTAGTCGGCGCTGAGGTAATCCAGGGCCTCAATCAAGGATGACGAATCCACCAGATCAGCTGCCACAACCGTTTCCTGGCCCGCGTCTGCGGGCGTAGGCGGTGTTGCTGTGGCTTCGGATGGGTCAGGGTTTTCGTTTGCCGGGGAATCTGCCCGCACAGCTGCATCAAAGTCCACCTGGTGCTTTGACGCCCATTGCCTGCGCCGGGCCAAATACCGTGCCCAGTCGGCAAAGGCCATCAAGTCTGCCGGCCCGATACGCCATCTGGCCCCCGTCAGCAACCGCATCAAGGCGTCGGAGCGGCCAGGATCGGCAATGACCCGCAAGGTGGCCACCAGATCCACAATTTCCGGCGTGCCCAGCAGCCCGCCCAAACCAACAATCTCGTAGGGAATGCCACGTGCCTCAAACACCGACTGCAACCGGGGAAATTGCGCACGACGGCGGCACAGCACTGCCACCGTCATGGCATCCTGGGCGCCCCCACGGTGACTAAAATCGCCTTTCCGGGCCAGGATCTGCTCAGCAATGGCCTCCGCCTGCAGCAACTCGGTTTCATAGCGCGCCAACACCACCTCCCCGGCCTGTGCGTGCGGCTTTTCCCGCAACGGCGAAACCACCACGTGGGGGCCGGCTGCGGCACGCTGCGCCGCGGTGAGCCCCGCCGCCACCTTGGCGTCGGCCTTCCGGGTTTGGGCCCGGGCCAGTTCAGCCGACATGACATTGGCGGCTGCCAAAACATGGGAGGAGTTGCGCCAGGCAATGGTGAGCTCGGCCGTCGGTGCGTAACCGCCGTCGAGCTTAAGGAAAATCTCCGGGAACCGGAACAGCTGCCCGGCGGAGGCGCCGCGAAATCCGTAAATGGACTGGTGCGGATCGCCCACGGCGGTGACCGGGTGGCCGCCACCAAAGAGCTGGGCAAAAAGCTGCAATTGTGCGTGCGAGGTGTCCTGGAATTCATCCAACAACACCACCTTGTAGCGTTGGCGTTCCATCTCCCCGGCGTGCGGAACGTCCTGGGCAATTCTGGCCGCCAGGGCCACCAGGTCGCCGTAGTCCAAGACGTTGCGGCGGCGTTTGGCTTCGGCGTAGCTTTGCACCAGAGCCGTCACCGAGGCGCGGGTGCGCAGCACATCCAGTTGCTTCTTGACGGCGGCCGTGGCCGGTTTGGCGGTCTCGGCAATATAGGGCAGGGACTCAAAGCTGCTGACATAGTGATCAATCACGTCCTTGACGTGGGCAGGATCTTGCAGGTGCTCGGCACATTCACCAGCCAAATCCATGACCGACTGAATCAAGGTCGATTTGGCGGCTGTGAAGTGCTCGTGGGCGCCATCATGGGCTTCCACCACCTCGCTGGCCAGCTGCCAGGCCTCGGCAGCGCCCATCACCACCGCGTCCCGTTCGATGCCAAGACGCAACCCGTAGTCGGTGACAATGCCGCTGGCGTACGAGTGGTAGGTGGATACCTTGGGTTCCAGGGCGTCCCGGGCGGCGGCCGCCGGCGCCAATTCCACCTCACCGGAGCGGGCCAAGGTGCCCAATTTAGCCAGCTGTCCACGGATCCTGGCCGCCAACTCCCCTGCCGCCTTGCGGGTGAAGGTGACACCGAGAATTTCTTCGGGCAGCACCAGCCCGTTGGCCACCAGCCACACCACACGGTCGGCCATGGTGGTGGTCTTGCCCGATCCGGCCCCGGCAATGACCAGCAGCGGTTCAAGGGGTGCACAAATAATGCCTGCCTGCTCGGCCGTGGGAGGGCGCTGCTCCAACAACTCGGCAAGTTCATAGGGGCTCAAAGGCTGTGAAAGGCTCATTCGGTGATTTGTTTCCCTTCCGGGCACAGCGGGCAAATAGTCGGCAGCGGACAGCCATTGCGTTCGGTCCAGTCGGCGCCGTGCCGGGCGGGAAACACAGCCTGGGCCATCAACATCGCAGCCTCCATGACGTTGCGGGTGGGGTCGTGCTCGCTGCCAGCCACCATGGGTGCCTGGTCCTGAGTTTTTACTGTCTTGGTGCCGTCCCCCAACGGCAACAACGCTGCCCCGCCAGAGGCTGCGTCAGCCAATCCGGCGGCCCGGGCTTGTTCGGCAAAGCCGCCGGCCGTCACAGCCACTTGGTAGGCGCCCAGTTGCGGGTGCGCCGCAACCTGGTCTTTGCTGGGTTTGCTGCGCCCTGTTTTGATGTCCACAACAATCAAGTTGCCGTTCGAATCGGCTTCCAGCCGATCCACCTGCCCACGCAAAACCACCGTCCGGGCCGGGCTTGGCGGCTCGGCGCCGGAGGCGTCCGTTGGCAGCACCCCCAGCTCAACACTGAAGTTTTGCTCAACCCCCAACAATGTGCGGCCATCCTGCCGGGCGCTGACAACATATTGGGCCAATTTGCCCATCATCTCCTGCGCCCGCCGGTAATCCACATCGCTTTCCCACGACTCGTCCAGCCCCAACGATGGCCACCGACTGTCCAACTCAGCCAGGTACTCGTGCCCGGCTCCGTTGGGAATGTCCTGGGCAATGGCATGGATCAAGGTGCCAAGGCTGCGGGCAAAGTCGGTGGTGGCTTCTCCGCCGGCGGCCTTGATGAACCAATTCAGCGGGGACTTCACCACCTCTTCAACCTTTGACGGCGAGACTGTCACCGGATCGCCGGGGGCAATGATGGGTGCCTGCGTGCTCAACGGCAGTAAACCCCACCACTGCTGCGGATCAGCACCGGCAATGTTCTTCTGTGCCAGGACTACCAGCATTCTGGCTGCTTCAGGATCCGCATGCATTTCCGATTCCTGCCGCAGCTCAGCCACCAGGGACCGCAAGGTCATGGGCCGCGGCACGTGTTCCACGGGGCGCACCGGGTACTGGGATTCACCGCCGGAATCTGTGACGGGGATGTACGGGGCAGCCAGGTCAATGAATTGTGAGGGCTGCAGGTCATGGCCGGCCGCCGCTGTGAGAATGAGTTTCTCACTGGCCCGTGACATGGCTGCGGCAAAGCTGCGCAGTTCGTCGTACCTGATGTCGCGCAGGCGGGCGGCCGGCTCAATTTGACGGGCAGCCTGGGCACCGCCTTCCAGCACATCCACCAACAACTGGCTGCCCAACAGCTCGCCACGCAAGCGGGTGTTGGGCCAGACGCCCTCCTGCAACCCGGCCACAATGACCACAGGCCATTCCCGGCCTGCCGCACTGGCAGGTGTCAGGATCTCCACCGCGTCGGTGCGCTGGGCGCGCGCCGCCAGGGTATCCATGGGCAGTTCTTGGCTCATCAAGTAGTCAAGAAACTGCCGTGGACTGGATCCGGGAAGCTGGTCCACATACCGTTCGGCCGTCTGAAAGAGGGCCATGACGGCGTCAAGGTCCCTGTCGGCGCGGATGCCCGTGGGCCCGCCACGCAGGGCCTGCGATTCCCAGGTCCCGGAGCTGTCGCAGGCATCCCACAGGGCCCAGAGCACCGTTTCTGCGTTGGCGCCCGGCTGGGCCACGGCCTCGTTCCCCGCGGCAAGCATGGCGGCAATTCTTGTGGCATTGGCCGCCTCCCACCCCAGACCGGCCAACTTGTCGGGATTGAGCAGCGCCTCCACCAACAGTTCGTCACTGGCGCGGCCCCCGCCGGCGTGCAATTCCTGCTGCCGCAGCGCCTGGCGCAAGCGCCGCAGCTGCAAGGCAGTGGAACGGCCCAGCCGGGAGGTTAACAGCGCAACTGCTGCCTCGGCGTCGAACGTCTCAGGCCCCAACGCAACGGCGAAAGCCTCAAGCAGTGGGCGCACCGCCGGCTCGTCCCGCACCGGATTCTCCGCCACCGGAACCTTCACGGCAATGCCCTGCCCACTCAGGTATCGTTGCAGGGCGGCGAGGGCTGACCCCGTGCGCACAATGACAGCAATTTCGTTCAGGCCGTGCCCGCCCAGGTGTTGCAGGTGCAGTATGCGTTCGGCCACCAGGCGCAGCTCATGGACCTCGGAGGCCACCACATGGGCGCTGACAGACGACTCCGGTTTCGCCGCAATTTCCTGCGGCCAGCTGAGCTCGCGCGCCTTGTGCCCGCCCCGAATCTGGAAGATGCGCTCAGCCACCCCCGACCAGGCGGCAGCGAGCTGTTTGCTCATCCGGTGCGAGGTGGACAGCACAAATTGCCGCAGGGGCAGCTCCTGCGTTGCCAGGGAGTCGCCCAGGGTGGCCACCAAATCGGGACGGGCGCCACGGAAACCCTGCACCACCGTGTCGGGGGACGCAGCCACCAGCACGTCCTTGCCGCGGCCCACCAGCTGCAGAAGCTCGTGCACTGCCTTGTTGGCTTCCTGGATGTCGTCAACCACGATCAGGCCAAGTCGGTGGCGTTCCTGGGCCAGAAATTCCGGGTCTATGCGCAGAAGAGTCGTTGCGGCGGTGATGATGCCGGCCGGGTCGAAGGAACCTGACTTGCCCCAGTCCACCACATCCCGGTACTCGCCATAGAGGGAGGCCGCGGCCACCCAATCCGGGCGCTGGCTTACAACACCCAACTCCGCCAAGTCCTCCGGGGCGAGGCCGTACTCAATGACCCTGTCAAAGAGTTGACGGATCTCTTGGCGGAACCCGCGGGTATCCAGCGCCTCGGCAAGTTCCTTGGGCCATTGCGGGTCCGCGCCCAGCCCCATCCGGTGACCGGCCAGCAGGTCCCTGATGATGAGGTCTTGTTCGGGCCCGCTCATGAGCCGTGGCGGGCCGTCCAGGTGCGGCATGCGCCCCTCCACCTTGGCCCGACGCAGCAGGTCGAAGGCATAGGAGGACCATGTCCTGGCCGGGGAAGTACTCAAACTTCGGCTCAGGCGGGCACTGAAACCGTTGCGTAGCTTCGCCGCTGCCAGGCGGGACGGAGCCAGCAGCAAGGCACCTGCTGGATCGACGCCGTCGTACTCGATCCGTTTCACAGCAGCCTCAATCAGCACGGTCGACTTGCCCGTGCCGGGGGCTCCCCAGATCAAAACTGGTCCGGACCCGGGTTTGAGGTCAACCACGCCCTGCTGATCGGGGCTCAGCGCCGGCGCACCGACCTCACTCTGGGCGGGGGCCACCAGGGTGAGTTTGGGCAGTGCCACCCGTGCCTGCTTTACTTGCGTGCTCATGCACTCAGTCCATCACGAGGCACTGACACTGGCGCGCTTTCAGCACCGGGCTCCTGATCGGCTGCGTGCAGTTGCACGGCGATGGCGTCGATAAGCACAAAATCCGCCTCACCCGGGTTCCACCGGGCGGCCTTCATGTCCACCCGCCAGCTGGGTGTGCGGCCCGGGGTTGATAGTTCGGTGGGGTCACCACGCAGCGCCGTCCCTTCGTTGAGGTAGCGCTCCAGCGCCCGCCCCTCATGGCCCTGCGGGGCGCTGCCACTGGCGCGAATCACCCGCCACCACGGCACAGCACTGCCTTCCCTGGCCATGGCGGCACCCACTTGCCGCGGGCCCCCGCTTTCCAGCAACGCCGCAATATCCCCGTAGGACACGACACTGCCCGCCGGGATCAACTCGGCCACGGCCAAAACTGCCTCAATATACTGCTCACGCATGCTTCCAGCCTAGTTCGCCGCACGTGCCCGACGCATTCGGATGTCCTCCCCAGCAGGTAGCGTTGGAGCATGACTAGCTGGAGCATGCACCCCCGGGCCGCGTTTGACTTGGAAACCACAGGCAAGGACCCCCGTACTGCAAGGATTGTGACTGCCTCCATTGTGGTGGTTGATGAGACTGGTGCCGTGGTTGACGTCCACGAATGGTTGGCAGACCCGGGCATGGACATCCCCGAAGAGGCGGCAGCCATTCACGGGATCAGCACCGAGCAGGCCCGCGAGAACGGGCGCCCGGCGGCTGTTGTTGCGGCCGAGGTGGGGGCTGTTCTGGCCACCCTCTTCGCCAACAACATCCCCGTCATCGCCTTCAACGCCAGCTACGACTTCACCGTCCTGGCCAATGAGGCCCGCCGGCACGGGCTCGAGCAGATCACCGCCGCACCCGTCATCGACCCGTTCATTTGCAACAAGCACTTGGACAAATTCCGCAAGGGCAGCCGGACGCTGGTGGCGCTCTGTGAGGAGTACGGGATTAAGCTCGACGCCGCCCACACCTCGGCTGCCGACGCTGAAGCGACGCTGCGACTGGCCGACTCCCTGGCTGCCAAATACAGCGCCCTGCGTGTTGACGTCATGGAACTACACAACGCCCAGATCACCTGGGCCCTGGCACAGGCGGCTGACTTTCAGGACTATCTGCGTCGGGTCAAAGATCCGGGCGCTGTCATTGAGGGTGACTGGCCGGTGCTTCCCTAGGCTGCGCACGGGGCCGGGCATTAATCACTAAACATGATCTAAATCACAACCCCAACCCCTACGCACCGGAGGCGCGACGGCGCGTCAGTCGTGCAGCGGCGCGCACTCAAGAATGCCCGCAGCATCCGCCGCAACGGCATTGATCGCACTATATTCTGCGCTTCAGCCGTCTGGGCATGCATAAATTCGTATCCGCCATATTTTGGGGCCGGATGACATAATTTAGTTTTGTGGCTCGAGTTCTGCTACGAAACTCCTGTGAGTTTCTTCCCCACTCCCCACACTACGCTTACCCGCCCGATGCGTCTTTCGGGCTGGGCACCTGCAATGAAAGTGAATGTTTGATGAAGAAATCAGCCCTCAAGTGGCTCACCACAGTCCCTGTTGCTGTTGCACTGGCATTTTCGCTGGCTGCCTGCGGCGGATCTGGCACTGACACCGGTTCGGCCAAACCCACCGATGCCCTGGCCGGCAGCGACAAGGTGTCGCTGGATAAGTACACAACAGCCGATGTTGTCCCCTTGGACAAGATCGACAAAGCTGCCCTGGGCTTGGCTACTCCGGGCACCATCTCTGTTGGCACGCTCTCCGATGCCCCGCCGAACATCTTCTTGAAGGATGGCAAGTTCACCGGTTACGACAACGAGCTGTTGCGCGCCATGGGCGAGAAGCTGGGCCTGAAGGTTGAATTCAAGTCCACCGATTTCTCCGCTCTGTTGGCTCAGGTGGAGAACAAGCAGTTCGACGTCGGCTCCTCCTCCATCTCCACCACCGACGCACGCCGCAAGAACGTTGGCTTTACCAACGGTTACGACTTCGGTTACATGGCTGTCGTTGCCAAGACAGATTCAGCCATCAAGGGCTTTGCCGATCTGAAGGAAGACACCCGCATTGCGGTTGTCACCGGCACCGTACAGGATGACTATGTCAGCAACACCTTGAAGATTGAGCCCGTACGCTTCGCCGACTACAACACGGCGTACGCCAATTTGAAGAACGGCCAGGTTGACGCCTGGGTTGCTCCTTCCCAGCAGGCCACCGGCCAGGTGAAGGACGGCGACGGCACTGTCATCGCCGAAGAAGTTGTCAACACCCAGAACTTCACCGCATACGCCGTGAACTCCCAGAACAAGGCCCTGACGGATGCCATGAACTCCGCATTGGATGCCGTTATCGCCGACGGCACCTGGTCCAAGCTGACCAAGGAATGGTACCCAACCCGTCCCATGCCCGCTGACTGGTCACCGGGCTCCAAGGCAGTAACGGTTCCCAAGGCCTAACCTATGGATGTTCTCGAGCAGCTCGCAAAAACGTTCCTTGACTGGGAGGCCATGGCGGAAGTCATTCCGTCCATGCTCACCGTTGGTTTGCCCAATACGTTGATTTTGGCCGTTTCTTCGGCTTTCTTCGGGTGTGTCCTGGGCATGGTCCTGGCAGTCATGGGTATTTCCCGGAATCCCATCCCCCGCTGGATCGCCAGGATCTATACGGATATCTTCCGTGGCCTGCCCGCCATTTTGACCATTCTGTTGATTGGCCTGGGGCTTGGCCCGGTGGTGCGCATCCTGACCGGAAGCACCAATCCCTATCCTCTGGGTATTCTGGCGCTCTCATTGATGGCTGCTGCCTACATTGGTGAAATTTTCCGTTCGGGCATTCAAAGCGTTGAAAAGGGCCAGCTTGAGGCGTCCCGCGCCCTGGGGTTTAGCTATAGCTCCGCCATGGTGCTGATTGTTATTCCCCAGGGCATCCGGCGCGTATTGCCGGCCCTGGTGAACCAGCTGATCTCCCTGATCAAGGACTCATCCTTGATCTACATGCTGGGCCTGCTGGCCAGCCAACGGGAGATCTTCCGCATAGGCAACGACCAGGCCGCCACCACCGGCAACCTCTCACCACTGGTTGCCGCCGGCTTGCTGTACCTGTGCCTGACCGTCCCACTGACCCACTTGGTGAACTTTATGGACAAGCGCATGCGTGAGGGCAAGACTCAAAAGGTTGAACCCGACGAGGCAGCAGCAGTTATTGGAAAGGGACTCTAAACCATGAGTGAATTTAGTTCAGGAACCCTGACCGCCAAGAACATCCACCTGTCGTTCGGCTCAAACCACGTCCTGCGTGGCATTGACCTGCACGTGCCCAAGGGCACCACGGCATCCGTGATTGGCCCTTCGGGTTCGGGCAAGTCAACGTTGCTGCGTGTCATGAACCGGCTGATCGAACCGGAGCAGGGCGACATCTTCCTTGACGGCCGCTCCGTCTTGAAGGACAACCCGGATGAGCTCCGCCGTCGTATCGGCATGGTCTTCCAGCAGTTCAACTTGTTCCCGCACAAGACAGTTGTTCAGAACGTTTCCCTGGCGCTGAGCAAGATCCGCAAGATGCCCAAGGACCAGGCTCACGCCAAGGCGATGGAGCAGCTGGACCTTGTTGGGCTCAAGCACAAGGCCGACGTCCGCCCCGGCAACCTCTCCGGTGGCCAGCAGCAACGCGTGGCCATTGCCCGGGCCCTGGCCATGGAGCCCGAGGTGATGTTCTTTGACGAGGCCACCAGTGCTCTTGACCCAGAACTGGTCAAGGGTGTGCTGGCGTTGATGACAGACCTGTCCAAGGGCGGCATGACAATGGTTGTGGTGACGCACGAGATGGGTTTCTCCCGCAATGTCTCCGACACTGTGACGTTCATGGACGGCGGTGTGGTGGTTGAAACTGGATCACCGGATGAACTGTTCACGGCCCCGAAGACGGACCGCCTGAAGGGTTTCCTCTCGGACGTCCTCTAGCTTTTTCCAACTGACCCGCAGAAAACGGCGAAAATGCTCCATTTTGGAGCGATTTTCGCCGTTTTCTGCGGGTCAGTTGTCTAAACGCGCACCGATTTTGGGTGTTTTGTCCAACAACTGCCACACAGATTCCCGGGGAGGGGTTAGCGAGTGGCGGCCGCGGCTGCCTTTGCCGCTGCCGGGAGGACTGCGAAGATGCGGTTCATGGCGGCGTCGTCGTGTGCGGCGGACAGGAACCACGCCTCAAAGACGCTCGGCGGCAGGTACACGCCGGCGTCCAGCATGGCGTGGAAGAACGGCGCGTAGCGGAACGCCTCCTGGGCCTGCGCGTCGGCGTAGTTGTGCACGCCCCCAGCGGAGGTGCCAAACGCCACCGAGAACAAGTTCCCGGCCCGCTGGATGGAGTGGTCCACGCCTTCGGCGGACAGGGCAGACGACAAGGCCTCAGACAATTCCAGGGAACGCGCATCAACCGTGGCGTAGACCGACGCGGTGGCGGCCGTCAGGGTGGCAACACCGGCGGCCATGGCCACGGGGTTGCCGGACAACGTGCCGGCCTGGTAGACCGGGCCCAAGGGAGCCAGGTAGTCCATGACGTCCGCGCGGCCGCCCAGTGCCGCCGTGGGAAGCCCGCCACCAATGACCTTGCCAAAGGTGAACAGGTCAGGGGTCCACCCTTCCGAAGCGCCGGTCAGGCCCCAGTACCCGGCAGCACCAACCCGGAATCCGGTCAGGACCTCGTCCAGGATCAGCAGGGCGCCGTTGGCCGCAGTGATGCGTGAGAGCCCTGCGTTGAACCCGACGCCCGGGGTCACCACGCCCATGTTGGCCGGCGCCGCCTCGGTGATGACGGCGGCAATCTTGTCCCCGTGAGCGGCAAATGCTGCTTCGACGGCGGCCAGGTCGTTGTACGGCAGCACCAACGTTTCGGCGGCGGTTGCGGCCGTGACGCCTGCCGAGCCGGGCAACGCGAGAGTGGCCAGGCCCGAACCTGCTGCGGCCAGCAGGGAGTCCAGGTGGCCGTGGTAGCAGCCGGCGAACTTGATGATCAGGTCACGGCCGGTGAAACCGCGGGCCAGACGCACGGCAGTCATGGTGGCCTCGGTGCCCGTGGAAACCATGCGCAAGCGTTCGACGCCGGACACGCGCCCCTGCACCAAAGCGGCCAGTTCGCTTTCGGCCGGGGTGGAGGCGCCGAAGCTCAGGCCGTGGTCGACGGCCGCGTGGACGGCCGCAAGCACGTCCGGGTGGGCGTGGCCCAGCAGGGCCGGACCCCAAGAACACACGAGGTCCACGTAGTCGCGGCCGTCTGCGTCGGTGAGGTAGGCACCCTTGGCGTTGACCATGAAGCGCGGTGTGCCACCCACCGAGCCAAAGGCGCGCACGGGCGAGTTCACCCCACCGGGCATCAGGGTCTTGGCGCGATCAAAGAGTTCTTGCGAGCTGGTCATGAGTTTTCCTTCGAGTCAATAAGTAGTGGCGAACAGGATGCTGGCGGGGCGTTAGTTCTTGCGCATCCAGCCGGCCAGCTCGGCCGCCCAGTACGTCAGGATCATGTTGGCGCCGGCCCGCTTGATGCTCAGCACTGATTCCTCAATGGCTGCGCGGCGATTGATCCAGCCGTTGGCGGCTGCGGCCTCAATCATGGCGTACTCGCCGGAGATTTGATAGGCGGCCACGGGGACTGGGGACATGGCTGCCACGTCGGCCAGAATGTCCAGGTAGCTCATGGCCGGCTTGACCATGACGATGTCGGCCCCCTCGGCCAAGTCCAGTTCAACCTCGTGCAGGGCCTCGCGGCGGTTGCCCGGGTCCATCTGGTAGCTGCGGCGGTCGCCGTCGAGCTGTGAATCCACGGCCTCCCGGAACGGACCGTAGAACGCCGAGGCGTATTTGGCGGCGTACGCCAGCACCGAAACATCTGCATAGCCTGCCGCGTCCAGCGATTCACGGATCACCGCCACCTGGCCATCCATCATCCCCGACGGCGCCACCACGTGCGCCCCCGCGGACGCCTGCGCCACAGCCATTTTGGCGTAAACGCCCAACGTGGCGTCATTGTCCACCTCACCGGCGGCGTTCAGGACCCCACAGTGCCCGTGGTCGGTAAACTCATCCAGGCACAGATCGCTCATCACCACCAGATCATCGCCCACCACGGCCCGCACATCCCGGATGGCCTTGTTCAGCACCCCGAACGGGTCCAGGCCGGCGGAGCCTGTCGCGTCGCGGGCGGCGGGAATACCGAAAAGCATGATGCCGCCGAGCCCCAACTCACGTGCCTCGCGGGCGGCCGCCACCAGGGAGGCCGTGGTGTGCTGGACGACGCCGGGCATGGAGCTGATGGGTTTGGGCTCGCTAAGGTCCTCGCGAATGAAGACGGGCAAAATCAAGTCCGCCGGCGCCAGCCGATATTCGCTCACCAGCGTGCGCATGGCTGGTGTGGTGCGCAGACGGCGCGGACGGTGCTGAGGGAAGCTCACTGTGGATTCTCCGTAAATTACGTGGTGTGAAAATTATTGTGGGCATCGCCCAATGCTGCAACGATTCCCGCGGGTGTGGGGTGCGTGGCCGTGGCCGCAACCCGCAGGCCCAGCCGCTGTGCCTGCGCCCGCGTTGGCTGTCCAATGGCTATCACCAAACAGTCATCCGGCAGCGGAGCCATGGTTGCGGCAACCCGTCGCGCTGCACTTCCGGAGGCCAGTACGACGGCGTGAATCAGTCCCGCCTGAGCCTCCCGTGCCGCTTGGGCCGGGGTGAGTAGCGGGTAGCTCGTGCCGGGACCACCAGGCGTTGCACCATTCAGCGCCGCCGTCAACCGCTTCCCCTCCCGGGCTGGGTAGTCCACCGTGCTGTAGGCCGTGACAACGTCCGCATCCCAGCCCTTGGCGTCCAGGCCGTCCACCAGGGTGGCTTCGGCCAGGTCCGACTGCGGCAGCAAAACCCTTCCACCGCCGTCGTGCAACAGCGGCCACAGCTCAACGAGCCCCGCCGCAGACTGAAGATCTACGGGGGCCAGCTGCGCCTGGATGCCCTCGGCGGCCAGCACGGCAGCGGAGGTGGGCCCAATGGTTGCCACCGACGTTGTCGCGGGAACAAGGTCAGCCAGCGACATACCAGCCACCTCACACCATTGTTTCAGCGCCCGCACAGTTGTTATGGAGCTGACCACCAGCCAGCTGTACTCCCCCGCCGCAAGCCGGGCCAGCGCGGCGCTCAGCACGGCTTGATCTGCCGTCTCAAAGTCGATGAGCGGCACCAAAACCGGCTCAGCCCCAGCAGCAGCCAGGGCATCGGCGAAGGCCCCGGCCCGGTCGGCGCTGCGCGTCACGGCAACGCGCAAACCTGTGAGCGGGCCCTGCGTCACTGCGCCGAGCCGGCCAGATCCGCCAAGTCCCCGGCACCGTCGGCGAGCAGTTCCTCGGCCAGTTCAATGCCAAGGAGGGTGGCGCCAACGCTGCTGAGACCGTCGGTGGCTTTCTTCACGCGCATGGTGCGTGTGCCGTCGAGGGAGGCGACAACAGCCTCCAGGTAGAGCATGGAGCCCTTGCGGTGGGCGAAGGCTCCCACGGGGGCGCTGCAGCCCGCCTCAAGGCGTGCCAGGAGCGCGCGTTCGGCCGTGATGGCCAGGCGCGTGTCCTGGTGGTCAACGGCAGCCAGGGACTGGCCCAGGGTGCCTGTGAGATCGGCGTCGGCGGTGCGGCATTCCAGGGCGAGTGCACCTTGGCCGGGGGCCGGGAGCATCACCTCGGAGGACAAAAATTCGGTGACGGTATCCAGGCGGCCAATGCGTGTCAGGCCGGCTGCGGCAAGGACGACTGCATCGAGGTCGCTGGTCTTGCCGGGAACCGTCTCGGCGGCCGGGTTACCGGGCAGGCCAGCAACCCGGGCCAGGCGGGTGTCCACATTGCCACGGATGTCCACGACCCTCAGGTCCGGGCGGGCAGCCAAGAGCTGGGCTGCTCGGCGGGGTGAACCGGTACCCACGCTGGCACCCTGAGGCAGCTGCGCCAGGGTGAGACCGCCCCGGGCGCACAGTGCGTCGCGGGCATCGGCCCGCTGCGGCACGGCGGCCAGGGTCAGGCCCGGCACGGCAGCTGTTGGCAGGTCCTTGAGCGAATGCACGGCAACGTCCACGCGTGAATCCAGAACTGCTGCCCGCAGCTCGGCGGCGAAGACGCCCGTGCCACCCATTTGCGACAACGGGCCCGTGAGGACGTCGCCGTCGGTCTTGATGGGGACGATCTCTGCCTCAAAGCCGCCAACGGCGCTGAGCTGATCGGTAATTTGTTGAGTCTGGCTCAGGGCCAGTTTGCTTCCGCGGGTTCCAATTTTCACAGTACTTATTATCCCTGCCATGGCGTTTAGCGGCTATTCCCGCCGCCGGAGGCCACCAGACCCACCGTGCTGCCCACCTCGGCAATGACAGGCTTCTCGCCACGGAAGTTCGCGCAGCAACCGGGGTTGCACACATCAAACCAGGGCCCCAGCTTCGTCATGGCCGGGCGTTCTTCGATGTGGTTTTCCACCGTGCGTTCGCAGATCAAGTCCACCAGGCCGCGGACAAACTTTTGGTGGCTTCCCGGAGTGGGGGCGCGGTCAAAAATCAAGCCCAGGTCGGCGCACGTTTCCGCTGCCTCGGTGTCGAGGTCCCACAGGACCTCCATGTGGTCGCTGACGAAGCCCAGCGGCACCACCACAACGCCCTGGGTGCCGGCGGCAGGCAGCTCGGCCAGGGCATCGTTGATGTCGGGTTCCAGCCACGGCACATGGGGCGCGCCGGACCGGGACTGGTACACCAGCGACCACTCCTGGGCGGGGTCAACCCGGGCCATGATGGCCTCCGCCGCGGCCAGGTGTTGGGCCACGTAGGCGGAGTTTTCAGCAAATTCGCGGGTTTCATTGACCGAGTTGCCTGCGGCCTCGGCATCCCGGGTGGGGATCGAGTGCGTGGCGAACATGACGTGCACTGAATCCTGGGCTTTTCCGGCGGCGGCGAGGGCTGCCTTCACGGTGGCCAAGGATGCGGCGGTTCCCTCGATGAAGGGCTCCACGAAACCGGGGTGGTCAAAGTATTGGCGCACCTTGTCCACGGCAAGCTTGCCGTCCAGGCCCGACTCCGTCAGGGCCATGCCGATGTCCTCGCGGTACTGGCGGCAGCTTGAATAACACGAGTAGGCGCTGGTGGTGACCATCAGGAGTCGGCGGTGACCGGCGTCGTACGCGTCCTGCAAAACTGCCGGAATGTACGGGTCCCAGTTCCGGTTGCCCCACAACACCGGCAAGTCGATGTTGCGGGCAGCCAGCTCGGCTTCCAGCGCAGCCTTCAGGGCCCGGTTCAGGGCGTTGATGGGGCTGATGCCGCCATTTGTGCGGTAGTGGTGGCTGACTTCTTCCAGCCGCTCGTCCGGGATGCCGCGCCCGCGCGTGACATTGCGCAGGAACGGGATGACGTCGTCCTGGCCCTCGGGACCACCAAAAGAGGCCAGTAGGACGGCGTCGTAGTGGGCCGGGGCTGCTACCGGAGCGGTCATCGCAGAACCTCGGCAACCTCGGCGCTGGCGATGCGGCGGCCCGTGTAGAACGGCACCTCTTCGCGGACGTGGAGGCGTGCGTCGGAGTAGCGCAGGTGGCGCATCATGTCCACCAGGTCGGTGAGCTCGTCGGCTTCCAGGGCCAGCAGCCATTCCCAGTCCCCGAGGGCGAAGGCGGATACGGTGTTGGCCAGAATCTGCGGGAATTCCCGGCCCAGCATGCCGTGCTCGCGCAACATGCGGCTGCGGTCCTCGGCGGGCAGGATGTACCAGTCGTAGGAGCGCACAAACGGGTAAACACAAACCCAGCCCTTGGGTTCGTTGGGCCCCATGTAGCTGGGCGCATGGCTCTTGGCGAACTCCGCCTCGCGGTGCACGCCCATGGCCGACCAGGCAATCTCGGTGTTGGCGAAAAGCTCCGTGCGGCGAATGGAACGCACAGCCTTTTGCAGGTCTTCGGGAACGGCGCCCACCAGCCAGACCATGATGTCGGCGTCGTTGCGCATGGCGGAGACGTCATAGGCGCCGCGCAGCGTGATGCTCTCCGCTGCTAGGGCGGCCACCAGTTCATCAAACTCGGCAACAGCGGCTTCCGCGCCGGCGAACGAACCTGTCCGCTTGAACACAGTCCACAGCGTGTACGGTGTCGCGTCAGGAGTTTTGGTGACAGATTCTGCGTTTGTGTGGCTCATGCGTTCAAGTCTGCACCCAACCACGCGGAAATCTAAAACCGAGGTTCTCTACATTACGTAGAACGTGGCGAAGATCACTGCTTGCTGGCCGCGTCAACGGCTGCCCGGATTTGCCGCCTGGTGCCGCTGACAACAGCCGCCAGGCCGTTGCCGCTCATCCAGGCGCCGGTCAAGACAAGGCCGGGAACGGCTTGTGCCAGGGCATGGACCTGCGCCATTTTTCCTTGATGCCCGACGGCGGCGAACGGCAAGGCGCCCCGCCAGCGGACAATATCGGCACCCAGCAGATCCGCCTCACCCACCGGCACGCCCAGCAGTGATGACGCGTCGGCCAGTGCCGTGGCGATGAGATCGGAGTCGTTCGGGGTGCGTGCTGTGAGCCTGACAGCGTCGGCGGCCTTGACCCCTGCCCGGCCATAGGAGAGCCGCACCACGTGCGTGCCCGGGCCCGTGGTCTCCGCCAACCAGTCCCATTTGGCTGTGGCGTGGGTCAGCGCCTTGGCCGCGATGCCATCCACACCGGGAGCCACCAGCACACCCGTGCCGCGCGGCGCCGAATCAAGCTCGGGGACATCCACCACAAGTGTCACCAGGCGAATATCCGGCCCCGGGGCGGGGGCGAAGGGCAGCAGCTCGGGGAGCTCCTGACCCAGAAGTTTCACGGCCATGGGGCCGTCGGTGGCCACCACCAGCACGTTGGCTGCGGCAAAACCGCGTTCCGTGCCACGCTCCCAGTCCACAATCCAGCGTTTGGGGGCGCCGCCGTCGTACCTTCTGGAGGACTCAGACGTGGCAGCCCCAGCAGCGGCAGGGTCTGTGTCGCCACGATAAATGGCCTTGACCTGGTGCCCCGCATGCATGGCGACGCCGCCCGCTCGCAGCGCCTCCACCAAGGCGCTCACCAGTGTGTGCATGCCGCCGGACAGACCTGCCACGGCGGATCCGGGCTTGCTGCCGGCCGCGCGCTGCGCCGCCACCGCGGCCGCCAACGAACCGTGCTCGCGGATCCCTGCCCGCAGGCCCGGTGCGACCATGTCCACGTCCAAAAGTTCCGCATCCGCCGAATGAACGCCGGCCACCACAGGCGCCACCAGCCGCTCCAGCACCCGCTTGCCCATGCGGGCCCGGACAAGATCGGCCACACTGGAAACGGGCTCGCTGGTGCCAACAGCAACAGGCATTTTGGCGTCCAGGGCTGCCCGTAGAACGCCGGAGGCGCCCAAGGCCGCACGCACCTCGGGGGCTGTTAGGTCCGCGGGAATACCCAAAATACCTGTCTTGGGCAGCGGCACCGGGCCGTCCGGCAGCCACACCCAGGCGCCCGCCGGATTGGGTGTCACAATCTTCTCCGCAAGCCCCAGTTCGGCAATCAAGTCAGCCACGGCCGTATTGCGGGTGGCGAACGATTCAGCACCACTGTCCAGCACCACACCGGCCACCTCATGGCTGCCCACGCAGCCACCCCAGGTCGCCGCCGCGTCAAAGATGCTCACCTGGAAGCCAGCTTTTTGAAGACCCCAGGCAGCCAGCAAACCCGAGATGCCACCGCCCACCACCACCGCGCTGTTAGGCGCAGGGTGCTGCTGCGGCCTGTAGGCTTTGGCGGCTAGTTTTCGGTTTTCCATGGTGTCCCCTCAATGGCTGGTGCTAAAACTGGCGCTAAATGGAGTGAATGAGCTCGACAAGTCGGGTCAGAATGGCCGGGTCAGTCTCCGGCGGCACCCCATGCCCCAAGTTCACCACATGTCCGGGCGCCGCCGCGCCAGCTGCTATCACCTGACGCACATGAGCCTCCAAAACCTCCCACGGAGCGTTCAGCAGGGCCGGATCAATGTTGCCCTGCAGCGGCACCACGCCACCAAGCCGGCGGTTGGCAACATCCAGCGGCAGCCTGTAGTCAACACCAATGACGTCCACACCCACCTCCAGCATGGCGCCAAGGAGTTCGCTGGTGCCCGTGCCGAAGTGGATCAGCGGAACGCCCAGATCGCGCACATGATCCAAGGCCCGGGCCGACGCCGGGGCCACGTGTTCTGTGTAGTCGGCAAGTCCCAGCGACCCCGCCCAGGAGTCGAAGAGTTGGCCGGCGCTGGCGCCGGCTTCGATTTGGGCGCGCAGGAATTTTCCGGACGCGTCCGCAGCCCAGTTCATGAGCGCCGCCCACACCTCGGGCTGTGCGTGCATCATGGTGCGCGGGCCCAGGTGGTCGCGGGACGGCTTGCCCTCCACCATGTAGGCGGCCACCGTGAACGGGGCCCCGGCGAAGCCGATGAGTGGGGTGCTGCCCAGTTCCGCAACGGCCAGGGCCACCGCTTCACGAATGGGGGCCAGGGCCTCCTCGGTGAGCTCGGGCAGATTGGCGACATCCTCGGCCGTGCGAATGGGCTTCTCCAGGACGGGCCCCACGCCGGGGACAATATCCACGCCCACCCCTGCCAGCTTGAGCGGGATCACAATGTCGGAGAAGAAGATGGCCGCGTCAACGTCGTGGCGGCGCACAGGCTGAAGCGTGATTTCAGCTGCCATGGCCGGCTTGAGGCACGAATCCAGCATGGTGGTGCCCACGCGCAGCTCACGGTACTCGGGCAAGGAACGGCCAGCCTGGCGCATGAACCAGACGGGCCGGCGGCTAGGCTTTCCACCACGGTAGGCGGTGATCAGCGGGGAATTGGCGGTGCGGCCATCCATCAACGGGTGGCTAGGGCTCAGTGTCATGGCACCACCCTACAGAGCCAATCTGGGCATCTTTTGTGCACAAACTGTCACCGTAGTAAAGCACACAGTCAGTGGCTCACGTAAGCATCGTCACAGTCTTTTGCTGACGGTTAAGGGCATCCTGTGTATAAACACTGCGTTTAAAGGTCTACGCTATTGCCATTGTGGTTCTTTTTTCTCTCGTTGCCTCGCACACCACCATTGACTTGGAAACCGTTGCCCGCCTTAGCGCCGGGGCCGCGGCGGTCAGTGCTGAGCTCACCCAACACGAAAACGCTGTTGCCGGCATGGTCACGCTGGCCACCTGCAATCGCTATGAACTCTATGTTCACGCCCAGAGCGCACAGGATCTGGAGTCTGCCCGCAGCTCAGTCATTGCTGCTGTGAGCAAACACTCGGGCCTGACCGAGACGCTGGTCTCACAGGCGCTCACCACCCAGGAAGGCGACGCCGTCCCCCGGCACCTGTTTGCCGTGAGCACGGGTTTGGAATCGGCGGTTGTGGGTGAGCGCGAGATTGCCGGCCAGGTGCGCCGGGCACTCAGCGAGGCCCAGACCCAAGGTGTCACAACACCGTCCCTGGTGCGGCTCTTTCAGGCAGCCACCAAAACGGCCAAGGACGTTGGCGCCCAAACAGCCCTGGGGCGCCGCGGCATGTCAATTGTCTCGGTGGCCTTGGACTTGGCCGCGGAACTGGCGGAAACGCCCACCGTAAACCGCTCCCTGACCGGTACGTCGGCCATCTTGTTTGGCACGGGCGCCTATGCTGGGGCGGCCATGGCTCAATTGACTCAGCGCGGTTGCTCAGACATTTCGGTGTACTCCGCTTCCGGGCGGGCCGAAACGTTTGTTGCCTCACGAGGCGGCACAGCACTCACCGAACAAACACTCCCGAAGGCCCTCGCCACGGCGTCGCTGCTGGTGGGTTGCAGCGGATCCGACCAGCAGGTCACGCGCCAGGACTTGGCACGCTTGCGCACGCCGGATTCCCAGCAGTTGACTGTCATCGACTTGGCCCTGACTCACGACTTTGCCCCCGACATTGCCACCCTGGACGGGGTGGACTTGTTGACCCTGGAAACCGTGCGGCAGGCAGCCCCCGCCGAACAGGAATCAACGTTGGCGCAGGCAGCGACCATGGTGTCAGCTGCCACGCAGAGCTTTGCCCAGGCCCAGAACTCCCGCTCCCTGGATCACGCCATTGTGGCCTTGCGGCGGCACACCATGGGCGTGCTGGAGGACGAGATCGCCAAGGTTCGCAAGCAGCACGGCTGTACGGCCGCCACCGAAGAGGTCGCGTTTGCCATGCGTCGCATGGTCAAGCAGCTCCTGCACCTGCCCACGGTTCGTGCCAAGGAACTGGCCGCTGCCGGGGATGCCGAAAGTTACCTGGCAGCACTTGATGCCCTCTATGGCCTCAAGATTGAGCCGGCCGCCCTGGGATTCACCCTTGCCGACGGTCTCGATGCCGAAGCCCCCGACGCCGCAACAGCCTAAACCGATCTGACCCGCAGAAAACGCCGAAAATCGCGCTAAAAGCGCGCATTTTCGGCGTTTTCTGCGGGTCAGATGTCGAAACAGCGCGGCGACGGTCACTCCAGCGCGTTCACACCTGTCAGCTTTGCTGAGAGCTCCCACAACCTAGCCGCACTACCCGGATCGATGGCATGGGCGTCCACCCCGGCAAAGCGGGCCAACGGTGATTCCGGGTCCGTGGGCCGGGCAATATCGCAGTCCTCGCAATACACTCCGCCCTTGCCGTCCAAAAGCGGGGAGGTGGCGGCCCACACCGTTGTTGCAGCGCCTTGTTCGGGCGTCTTGAAACCCTCCCGCACGACTCCTTCTCCGTTCATCCAGCCGGCGGCCACCATTTCCTCGTCGGTGAGGTGGCGTTGTAGCCCCGTCATGATCCCGCCCGGGTGCACGGCAAACGCCCGAACCCCATGATCCGCACCGCGCTTGTCAGTCTCCACGGCAAACAACGCATTGGCCGTTTTTGCTTGTCCGTACGCCTGCCACTTGTCGTAGCCAGCGGTGAAGTGCGGGTCATCAAAGTGGATTCCGGAAATCTTATGCCCGGTGGAGGTCAGCGACACCACCCGCGCACCGCCGTCGGCCAGCAGGGACCACAGCTCATTGGTCAGGGTGAAATGACCCAGATGGTTGGTAGCAAATTGCGCCTCCCAACCGGGTCCAACACGCGTTTCCGGGCAGGCCATGATGGCAGCATTGTTGATCAAGATATCCAGCCCAGCCCCGGATGCCAGATACTTCCGGGCGAATTTCTTGACGCTTTTCTGGTCCCCCAGATCCATGGCAATGACCTGCACACCGCCAAGATCAGCGGCGGCCAGCACCTCCCGTGCGTAACCCACTCGGCGTGCTGGCACAGTGACATCCACCCCTGCCCCTGCCAAGGCGCGTACAGTCTCCAACCCCAGACCCGAGTAGCCGCCCGTGACGATCGCCGTGCAGCCGGTTAGATCCATGTCCGCCAGCACCGCCCCGGCAGTACTGTCATGGCCGAAGCCCGAGCCGATGGGCTCCTGGGGTGTGTGCAGTTTTTCCACATGACTCATGTCGCGCCTCTTCTTCGAGTGCCGGCCCCCGTTCAATGACAAGGGCCTTATGTGTTGGAACTCCTTGTGCGCAATTTACTCCTGTGTACCGCGTTTGTCGCTAGCCAACCAGGCATCCATGCCGCCATCTAGATGAACGACGTCGGCATATCCGGCCGCGCGCAGGCTCGCCAATGCCTGGGCCGAGCGGCTGCCAGCCTTGCAATGCACTATCAGCGGCACCCCGCGCGGCACGTGCTCCAGGGCCGAACCATCCCGAATGCCCGCCAGCGGCATGAGTACGGAGCCGGGGATTCGCCCGATCTCAAATTCCACCGGTTCGCGCACATCTATCAAGACAAAGTCATCGCTTCCTGCCGTTCGCCGAGCCAGGCGGCCGGCGAGCTGGCTCGCCGAGATGAGATCGTCGCCGTTCTGCTCCGGGGCATGGATGCCGCAAAAGTAGTCATAGTCGATGAGGCCGGTGATGGATGCAGCTGCCGGGTCCTTGGCGATCCGGATTTCACGCCAACGTGCGGTGAGGGCATCGAAGATCAGGAGCCTGCCCAGCAACGTTTGTCCTATGCCGGTGATGAGTTTGACGGCCTCGGTGACCATCATGGCACCAATGGAGGCGCACAGCATCCCAAAGACGCCCCCTTCGGCACAGGAGGGCACAGTTCCGGGAGCCGGAGGTTCCGGGTAGAGGTCGCGGTAGTTGGGCCCGAACTTGTCCCAAAACACGCTGACCTGGCCGTCAAAGCGCAGAATTGACCCCCACACATAGGGCTTGCCCAGCAGGGCCGCAGCATCGTTCACAAGGTAGCGCGTGGCGAAGTTGTCGGCACCGTCCAGAATCACGTCATAGTCGGCAAAGATCTCCAGCGCATTGTCGGCATCAAGGCGGACCGGGTGGAGCACAACGCTCACGCCGGGGTTGATGGACTCGATGGAATCCTTGGCAGACTCCAGCTTGGTGCGCCCAATGTCCCCCACGCCGTGAATGACTTGGCGTTGGAGGTTGCTCAGCTCCACCGTGTCGTCGTCAACAATGCCCAAGGTGCCCACCCCCGCCGCAGCTAAATACAGCAGGGCCGGGGAACCCAGGCCACCGGCACCGATGACCAGAACACGGGCGTTTCGCAGCCGCCGCTGGCCCACCAAACCGATCTCCGGGATGAGGGCGTGGCGCGAATACCTCTGAAGTTCCTGTGCAGCCAGCGGCGGGCCCGGCTCCACCAGGGGGGCCAAGGCAACAGTTGGGGCGGAGGTGTTGCGTTGAATCAAGGAAACCATACCCCTTAATCTAGTCCTGCTTACTCCCTGGAGCGCACTACTGGCGAGTAGAATGAGTTCGACCGGGCCCCTGCGGATAACTAGGGGGTGACGGAGAGAAAGGCTGCCATCATGACTTTAGAATCCTCCGCCAAGGAAACACCCGCCGCGCGCACCACCCCTGCGCGCCTGCCCCGGGACGAACGCCGCGCACAGTTGTTGAGCTCTGCCTTGGAAGTATTCGTCAACCACGGCTATCACGGGGCGGCCATGGATGAAATCGCGGAGACAGCCAAGGTCAGCAAACCTGTGCTCTACCAACACTTCCCCAGCAAGCGGGAGCTGTATTTGGCGTTGCTGGACAGCCATCTGGAGTCGTTGACGAACATGCTGGTCGCCGCCCTGAACTCCACCACTGATAACAAGCTGCGCGTCCAAGCCACCATGAAGGCGTACTTCCACTTCATGGCTAATGACGACCAGGCCCACAGGCTTGTCTTTGAATCGGATCTTGTCAACGATCCCGAAGTGGCGGCCCGCCTGGAAAAATTCAATGCCAACTACGCCGACGCCATTGGCCAAGTCATCGCCGAGGACACCAGGCTTGCTCCGGTGGAGGCCACGCTGCTGGGCCGCGCCCTGGCCGGGATGGCCCAGGTGAGTGCCCGGTACTGGCTTGAAGCCAACGGCGACCTGGACATCGATGTGGCCAGCGATCTGGTCTACCGTTTAGCTTGGCGCGGAATTAGCCGCTTCCCGAAGGAAACCTAACCCCCTGCCCCTAGAGTGGTTTGTACATCTATTTAGCCTTTAGTTTGCACCAGGAGACATCTGTGGAAATCAAGATCGGCATCCAACACATCAGCCGCGAAATTGTCCTTGAATCAGAGCAAAGCGCGGACGACGTCGCTGCCCTGGTTTCCGAGGCCATGACCAAGGGCACCGAGCTGCGTCTTAAAGACGAAAAGGGCCGGCTGGTAATTGTTCCGGGCAACAGCCTGGGGTACGTTGAACTCGGTGGCGAGAAGGCTCGCAGCGTAGGATTTGGCGCTCTCTAAGCACCCCACAAGTCATCAGGTACAAACAGATAGAGACGGAACGTTCATGGTTGCTGTGGTCATTATTGCGTTAACTACCGGCGCTTTGGGTGCCATAGCATGGGCCGTGGATCGGCACCGCAACACTTTTGGCGCAGCACTTCCAGCCGGTGCCGCCATCGCCAGTTCCCTGCTTGTCTGGATCATCACCATGGCCCTTGGTTTGGGCAATGACGGCGCCACCGCCTGGATCCCGTGGATTCTCTCCATCGTTGTGGGCGGTGCCGCCGCCTGGGCCACGGCCGGTCTGGTGGGGCGCAGCCGTCACGCTGCGCGGCGCGCCAAGACCACAGCAATTTTGCAGATGCACTAGGCGCCGCGGATCAGCTCCGGTTTGGCCACTGCCGCTGCCGCCGTGGCCGCCAGCGAAATGCTCCGTGCCAAGGCGATGTCCCGCGCAGTCACCTGCCCCCCGGCGTCGTGCGAGCACGTGGAAATGAACAAGGTGTCATAGCGCCAGTCCACATCGGGGTGGTGATTGGCCTGCTGGGCCAGCTCCCCGATGGTGGCGAATAAGTCCAAGGCGATGGCCGACGTCGGACACTTCAGTACTGTGCGCAACTCACCTGTGAAGCGCCAGTGGGGCAGCGCGGAAAGCTCGCCGTCGATCTGGGTTCTGGTCAATACATCGTCGTGAGCAGCCATGGCACGATCCTTACAGTAGATGTCTACAGATCGGGGCGGCCGTCCATTGCCGAGGAAGCCAATGCGTGCGCCCGCTTGGGAATGCGGCCACCCTGTGCTGCCAGTCTGCCACCTATCACCGCGTGTTTGAAGGCCTGAGCCATCAGCACCGGATCCTGCGCGCGGGTCACGGCGGTTGCCAGCAGCACGGCGTCGCAACCGAGCTCCATGGCCAGGGCTGCGTCCGATGCTGTGCCGATTCCGGCGTCGAGCACCACGGGAATGCTGGCACGGGAAACTATCAGTTCAATGTTGTGCGGGTTCAAAATCCCCAGACCCGTCCCAATGGGCGCGCCCAGCGGCATCACGGCGGCGGCACCGAGCCGCTCCAGGCGCAGGGCCAGGACGGGATCGTCGTTGGTGTAGGCGAAGACCTTGAAACCACGGTTGACCAGTTGCTCGGTGGCGTCCACGAGTTCCAGCGCGTCGGGCAACAGCGTGTGCTCGTCGGCGATAACCTCAAGTTTGATCCAATCCGTTTCCAACGCCTCACGGGCCAGCTCGGCCGTCATGACAGCTTCCCGGGCCGTGAAACAGCCGGCAGTGTTGGGCAGGACGCGGATGTTGTGCTCGAGCAACAGGCCAAACAGGTTGGTGTTTGCCTCCCCCGCACCGCCCGCCGAGTACCTGCGCATGGCGACAGTTGTCAGCTCGGTGCCGGAGGCAAGGAGCGCAGCCCCCAGGCCCGACAGGCTCGGCGCGCCACCGGTTCCCATGATGAGCCGTGAATTCAAGGCCACACCGTCAATGATTAGCGCGTCGTTGCGGGTAAGGGTTTCAGTCATGACACTTCACTTTCGAACGGGGTGGAATGATGGGGCCGCGAACATGCTCTAGCCGCCTTGGACGGCTGTGACAATCTCCAGCTCATCATTGTTCGCCAGCGGGGTTGCCGACCATTGGCTGCGCGGCACAATGTCTGAGTTGCGGGCGACGGCGACGCCCAGCCGTCCGCCGTCGGCCGCCTGCCCCGAGGACAGCAGGACCCGTCCCGTCACGGCGGATACGAGCTCGGCAACAGTGGTGCCAGCAACGTAGGGGTGGGCGTTGCCGTTGAGTTGGATGGTGCTCATGCTGTCTCCTGATCGCTGCGAATAGTGGTCTTTTCACGGCTGGTGGCGGGTGAAAACCTGTCGGGGCGGAAGCGTGTCCACGCCAGATCCGTGATCCCACGCAGCAGCTGCCTCACGATGAGTGCCGCCATGGGTGTGAGCAGCACGCCGTGACGGAAGAACCCAGTGGCAATGATGAGCCCCTGGATGTCCCTCCCGTCGGGACCGGCCACACGTCCCAGCAGGGGTGCGTTGTCGGGGGTTCCCGGCCGGGCGCGGGCGGTTGTTTCGATCAGCTCCAGTTCGGCCACGGCGGGCACAAGAACTTGGGCGTCGCGCAAGAGTTGGTGCACGCCCCCGGCGCTGACCCCGGGCGAACCGTCTTCCCTGCTGCTGGCACCAATCACCACCGTGCCGTCCTCGCGCGGCACGATGTACACGGGCAAGCCGCGCACCAGCCCGCGAATGGTGGCTGTGGTCAGTGGTCTTAGATGCTGTGGAACCTTCAACCGAAGGATGTCGCCGTAGACTGCGCGGACGGGAAGCGCCAGCCCTTCCGGGAGCCCCTCAAGTTTCGGGGCGCCCAAGGCGTTGGCCACAATGACCTCCCGGGCTTGAACCTCCCTGCCGTCGGCCAGCGCCACCCCCGACACCGCTGAGAGTGTGTTGTTGGGGTCTTGGTGGATCAGGCGGACGGCTGCTTGAGCCACGAAGGTGTCGTCGTCACCGGTGCGGCCGTTCACGGCAGCAATATGCAGGAGCTGGCGGCGTAGGGCCTCAGCCAGCGCTCTGGGATCAACGCTGTGATCGGCCGCTACCGTGTAGGCGCAGGAAATGTGCGGGCCCACCATGGGCTCCCGGGCCCGGGCTTCACGGATGGTCAAGGCTGTGACGTTCAAACCGTGCCGCGTCTGGACGTCGCGCAGATCTGCCAGCGCCTTCCTGTCGGCGGGGTCGGCACCCACCACCAGCGTTGGGGCTGCGCTGAATCCGGTGTCACTGCCCGCTGGCAGAGTCGCCAGGAATTCCGGCCACCTGGCCGATGCGGCCAGTGTCAGCGCCAGCAGGTCATCCTCCTGGTAGTGCAGCTCACTCACCGGCGCCAGCATTCCGGCGGCGGCAAACGTGGCTCCGCTGGCGGGTGCCGGGTCAATAATAGTGACAGTATGGCCAGCGCGCTGGGCTTCGGCGGCAATGCCGAGGCCCACAATTCCGCCACCAATGATGGCAACATCTGTGGTGATATGTCGCGGCACGGTGTGCACCACTTTGGGCTCCTTCCCTACGCCGGTATGAGCCGGATCAGGTTCCACGCCCACAGGGGCGTCTTTCGGTCGGCGCAGTCGGCGCCCTCTCAGCCAGCGTTCCTGGCTCCCGCGGTACTGCATTAGTCTATGAGATATGAGCAGCTCTTGTGTCACCCTTGACACCACACCCGCATTTTCCGCACCCCGCATTGCCACGTCCCGGCTGTATTTGTGTACTGATGCGCGGATAGAACAAGGCGATTTTGCCGAGTTCTTGCGTGCTTCCTACGCAGGAGGCGTGGACATTATTCAGCTCCGCGACAAGTCCCTCGAGGCGGCTCAGGAGTTGGAGTTGTTAAGTGTGTTAAGTTCCGTGGCCGAGGAATGTGGCAAGTTGTGGGCAGTCAATGACAGGGCAGATCTGGCCATGGTGAGCGGAGCCCCGGTGTTCCATGTGGGCCAAAAGGACTTGCCACTGCCAGCCGCGCGGTCCCTGATCGGAGCCTCCGTTTCGATGGGTCTGTCCAGCCACGACCCCGCGCAGATTAGCGCCGCCGCTGCCAATGCCGACACCGACTACTTCTGCGTGGGTCCCCTCTGGGCCACCCCCACAAAGCCTGGCCGGGCCGCCGTGGGACTGTCCATGGTGGAACACGCAGCATCACTGGGCACGGCCAAACCGTGGTTCGCCATTGGCGGGGTGGATCTTTCCAACGTCGAGCAGGTGGTTGCGGCAGGCGCCACCCGCATTGTGGTGGTGCGGGCCATTACTGAGGCCACAGATCCGACGGCGGCCGCGCAAGAACTGCTGTCCCGGCTCCCCGAGCTGAGGTAGATTCCGCCGCGAGGAATTGCGGTTGCGCGTCCGGGGCTTGGCGCAGCCTGAACGCCGCCGCCCAAGCAACAGCTCAGTGGTGGCAGGATCGGCCCTAGCGCGGCGCTTCCAGAATCAGGGCCACCTTGGGCAACAGGGCCGCCAAGATGGCCCGCTCCCCGGACGTCAATCCTGACAGCAGCTCCTGATCTCGCAGCAGAAAATGCGGGAATGTCCTATCGACCAGGGCGTGGCCGGAAGCCATCAATTGCAGGAGCACCACACGCCCATCCCGCTCCGTAGGGTGCAAGGGTGTCCAGAGTCGGCATCCGCCCGCGGATCAGTGATGCTGAGGTGATGACGCTGGCGTGGATGCAGGCGATGCTGGGCTTCACCTCGGAAGCGCGGTGGTTGCGCCACGCGAAAGAACACTACCCGGGACAGGTTCTTCAAGGCCCTTGGGTAGATTGTCGAGTCCATCAACGACACCCTCAAAGGCCAACACGACCTTGAGCAGCACGGTGGACGTAACACCCGGCAGTCGTTGCCGAAAGCGCCATCCAACACCTCCTCGCCGCGGCGGCCGCCCCCTGCACGGAAATGCCATAGTTTGACGGAAATGCCATAGTACAAACTATGGCATTTCCGTCAAACTATGGCATTTTTCCCCGAAGCCCGAAATGTGAGGAGTTGACCCCGTCCACCAAGGGGTGTGTCAGGTCTGCCGCACAGGCTATCCAACGTCTGATGGCGATGACGGCCGCGATCTGGCACAACGATCAAATCGGCCGCTCCAGCCACCGCTCACTGACCGCCTACGACCACTAACACCTTGGAAATACTCATCCAGGCGTTCCCGCCACAGCTCCCCGGCCATCAGCACAGCGTGCCTAGACCTTGAGCTGAGCTAGGCCGTTCGGAGTTCCATGGCCTGCGCCAACAGTTCGAAGCTGCGAATCCAGGCCGTCTTGTCGGTGATTTGGGACGCCACGATCAGTTCGTCGGCGTCGGCGTGCACGGCGAACTCGTCCAAGTAGGCGCGCGCCACGGACGGCGTGCCCACCGCCGCGTAGCGGAACATGTTCACCACTTGCTGTCCTGCCGGGGACTCGAGCAGCAGGTCCGCCTCGGGGTCTGTGAAGGTGCGCCCGCCACCGACCAGCGCACCCACGGTACGCCGTCGGGCCTTCAACAACAGCGCATCCGCTGCTTCCTGTGTGTCTGCGACGATGGCGTTGACGCCGGCAATCACGTGGGGTTCAGCCAGGGCCGCCGAGGGCTTGAACTCGCGACGGTAGATCCGTACGGCGTCCTCAAGGGCCTGCGGGGCGAAGTGCGAGGCGAAAGAATACGGTAGCCCCAGGGCGGCGGCCAATCGTGCCCCAAAGAGTGATGAGCCCAAAATGTACAGCGGTACGGCAGTGTCCTTGCCCGGGTACGCGTTCACCCCAGAAATGCGGCTTTGGCCCTCAAAATAGGCTTGCAATTCCTGCACATCGGACGGGAACGTGTCAGCCGCTGCCGGGTCCCGGCGCAGCGCACGCATGGTGTTTTGGTCGCTGCCCGGTGCGCGTCCCAGCCCAAGGTCAATGCGTCCCGGGTGCAGCGTCTCGAGCGTGCCAAACTGCTCGGCAATCTGGAGAGGCGAATGGTTGGGCAGCATGATGCCCCCGGCGCCGAGCCGAATGGTTGAGGTGTGGGCGGCGACGTGCGCAATCAGGACGCTCGTGGCGGAGGAGGCGATCGAGGGCATGTTGTGGTGCTCGGCATACCAAATCCGCGTGTACCCCCACTTTTCGGCGTGTTGCGCCAAATCCACGGAGGCGCGCAGGCTGGCGGCGATGCCGTCCTGGCCAACATAGGCCAGATCAAGGATGGATAAGGGAAGCGTCATGGGTGTTGCCTTTCGAAGTGGTCTCTAACGCCAACCCCCAACCACGCCCGGATATTTCCTGCCGTGGCCGCTCTCACGTACACCACTTTTTGAGGTGTACGACGCCGCAGCTCACCCGGGAGCGTCTGGGCACCGACACTCGTCCCGGCTTCTTGTTCACACTCCGGCTGGGACGTTGAGCCGCTCAAGGGCGGCCAGCGCAGCGGCACGGCCTGCGCGGTTGGCGCCCAGCGTTGAGGCGGAGGCGCCGTAACCCACCATCAGCAGCCGCGGTTCGCGGGACACTTTCACCCCGTCCAGGACAATTCCGCCGCCCGGTTCACGCAGCTTCAACGGCACCAGGTGGTCCATGGCTGCGCGGAATCCTGTTGCCCACAAGATGGCGTCGGCGGCAAAGGTTGTGCCGTCCGCAAAGACTGCCCCGTCGGGGGTCAGCCGTTGCAGTGGTCCGCGTGAAACAAGAGTCCCTGCGGCAATGCCGTTTCGGTATTGCTCGGTCAGGGGCAGTCCCGTCACACCCACAACACTCAACGGTGGCAGCCCGGCAGCGGTGCGGGCGTTGACGCGGGCTTCCACGTCCCTGCCCCAATCTGGGTTGAACTCGCGGGTGGTGAATTCGGGCGGTCGGCGCGTGGACCAGGCCGTTTGGATGCCCGCATCAGCGAGTTGCAACAGGAATTGCACCGCCGAGGTCCCCCCGCCCACCACCAATACTCTCTGCCCGGCAAACTCGGCCACTGAGGTGAAATCGTGGGTGTGGAGCTGGCGCCCGGTGAACGAATCCACCCCCGGGTAGTGCGGCCAGTGGGGCTTGTCCCAGGTGCCCGTGGCGTTGATAACCAGCCTGGTCATGAACACTCCCACATCAGTCTCCACAGTCAGGGGCGCCGTGCCTTCCTCGGTGGGGACGCCGTCGTCGTTCATGGTCAGCGAACGCACGGCATGGACCTTCACGGGCCTGCGAAGAGGCAGCGAGAACGTCTTTTCGTAATTGCTGTAGTAGCGTCCCACCACGGTCGAGGCCGGCTCGTTCGGATCGGCAGGGGGAAGCTTCATGCCGGGGAGGTCGTGGACGGCGTGGGCCGCGCCGAGCGTCAGCGACGGCCAACGATGCAGCCACGCCCCTCCGGGTGCGAGGTTCGCGTCCAGGACCACAAAATCGGTCTCTGGCCGGAGCCCGTGCCGCGCCAAATAGTATGCCGCCGAGAGTCCTGCCTGGCCTGCACCTATAACCACCACGTCCAGCATTTTTGCCTCCTTACTGGTGGAACCTGTCCCGAGGCGCAGCTATTTCCTTTTGTGCTGCAAGCCACGTGCGCCCGCGCCGCGAGAGTACCTTGTCGGCGTAGTAAACAGCCACGGCGCCCACGGCGTAGGCCACCAGGTCCGGCGCCGAGAAGGTGGTGCCAAAGACCAGGCGCGCCGGCGGGAAGCTCTGTGCCAGTTGCGCGGGAACACCCGTCAACTGGGCAATCTCGATGCCGGCGCTGATGGCGAAGGCACTCAACGCCAACCAGTGGCGTTGAGCCTGAGGAAGGATGAGCGCCAGCAACAGATACACGAGCACCGTGAACAGGGCGTCGGTGATCAGGGAGGCAATGTCCCCTGGAACCAAGAAATGTAGCGCCAGCCCAAGAACGGCTACGTCGGTTGCGGCGATGAACAGCGCAAGGCGCCGGGACTTGGGGGTTTTCAGGGAGATCATGGGCACGAGTCTAACGGCGGTGCCGGTGTGGACCTGTTAGGCCCGCACCACCGGCAGTTCCTTCCACTCGGTGGTGTAGCGCGGGGATGAGTGCTCGCGTTTCATCGACCACTGCGGGGCCTGAGCCAAGCCGCCCACTCCAATGCCAATGGCCGTACTGCCGAACTTGTTGCGCACCTCCCCCAGCACATCGCCCACATCGGCGTGCTCCGCTGCGGGGCCAAAAACATCGAGCATGCCTGTCCCGGCGGCCGGTTCGAGTCCGTTGAACATGACACCTGCCCGCAGGTACGACGCCCCGGGGACTGTACTTTGGCCAATGGCTGCCACGGCCGCGCGGATCAGCACGATCGGGTCCTGGGTGGGCGTCATGAACCGGATGGTGACGGCCGGGAAGCTGCCCTCGCCGCCGGCAAAACGACTGGTTCCGGCCGTGACCGTCATGGTTGAGGCGCGCAGCCCTTCCTGGTTCAGGCGGGCAGCACCGCGTTGGGCATAGACGGCCATGACCTCCTCCATGCCCGCAACAGTGGTGACGGGGGTGGAGAAGCTGCGGGAAAACATGATTTGCTGCTTGTCCACACGTTCCTCGGTGTGGGGAATGCATTCGGTGCCGTTCAGTTCCATGACGGTGCGCTGCAAGACCACGGAAAACTTCTTGCGGATCAGTGCCGGGTCAGCTGTCTTGAGGTCGGCGATGCTCTCAATCCCCATCATTTTCAGGCGACTGGCCGTCTTACCGCCAACACCCCACAGCCCCGAGGCCGGCACCCGGGCCTGGATGCCGGCAACGTGTCCTTCCGGCATTGTGTCCAGGGCGCAAACACCGGCCAGTGCCTGGTTTTGCTTGGCGATCCTGTTGGCAAACTTCGCCAACGTTTTGGTGGCGGCCACACCAACACAGACTGGAACACCCACGTGGCGCATGACTGCCGCCCGGATCTCATTGCCCGTGGCGTGTAGCTGGCCCGAATCGCCGACCAGGCCAATGAACGATTCATCGATGGAGTACACCTCCTGCCAGGTGCCAAAGCGGCCCACAATTTCCATGACCCGGGCACTCAAATCCCCATACAGTTCATAGTTGCTCGAGCGCGCCACGAGGCCCCACGCCTTGGCCTGGGCTTGCAGCTGGAACCACGGGACGCCGGTGGCAATCCCCAACGCCTTGGCTTCCGCAGAACGCGCCACCACGCAGCCGTCATTGTTGGAAAGGACGACGACGGGGCGGCCTTCCAGCCTCGGGTCGAAGACCCGTTCACAGGAGACATAAAAGTTGTTGACGTCCACCAGGGCGATGCGGTTGTTAGTCACGGAGCACCTAGACATGGTGCAGGCACCGGGTGACGACACCCCAGACAGTCAGCTCCCCCACCAATGCTGTGGGCGCACCAGCTGCCGGGGACTGCGCGTCGGCGGGCTGCGCCACCAGGGAGGTCACGCCGTCGTGCATGGAGAGCCGGCGGATCAACAGCTCGCCGTCCACCACCGCAACCACCACCGAACCGTCACGCGGGGTGAGCGACCTGTCCACAATGATTTCGTCACCGTCGGCAATGCCGGCACCCACCATGGAGTCGCCGGAAACGCGCATGATGAAGGTGCAGGTTCTATCCCTGATCAAGTGTCTGTTGAGATCGATCCCGCCGTGGAAGTAGTCACGGGCAGGTGAGGCGAACCCCGTCGGATCGGTGTTGGGTGCTTTGGAGGAACCTAGATCCATACCAAACACGCCATCACCGCCTAGTACAAAGATTCGAGTTTTAAGCGTACCACCGTATCAGGCTGCGTGGCTGGTTGCGCAGCACAGGCAACTGCCGGGCCAGGTCCTAATCGTCTTGTTCCATGGTTCATGGAACCGCTGATGCAACCTCTTCGTCATTCCTTTACGGATCGTCTGAGGCATATTCATGCACTAACGGTATCGATTGGCCGGTTGAGCTTGTGATTGACGCAAACCGCATGAAATGCCGGACTCCCGAAGCCGCACCACCGTGGGCAGGCAACGGGCGGGCAGTGCCAGCTATTGCAGGGTGCTCGCCTCGCTTGCCTGCTGGCGATGGCCAGTCCAGAGGCCTCCAACTGCAGTCCGGACGGCCAGTCATAAGATTTCTGGTCCCCGTGTTGGTCAAGGTTCGGGACAGACGCTGTCCGGTGGCGCGCAAGGCGCCTCGTCTTCACGCCATCCCGATTGCTCGGGGGTACTATCTGTTGGCCTACGCGGGTGACGGAGGCGGCGTCGCGCGGCGCTTTCAGATGATGTGGTTCTCGCTGATCGGCCATTGAACGAGAGTTGTGGTCATGGAAGTGGTGGCGGTGAGTAGCTCCAGTGCGGCGGCATTGGCCGTATCTGGTTCGGCCATGTGCGTGATCATCCGTTGCCCGTTCACCCCCGGAAGATGGAGTACCTCGAAACTCAGCTCGAAGTCACCCACCTCGGGGTGACTGAAGCGTTTAACGCCGCTAATGCACCGTTGCACGGGGTGCTTGGCCCACAGGGCAGCGAAGTCGGGACTCTTGAGGGTGAGTTCCCCGATGAGTTGCGTCAGCTCGCCGTCGTCCTGGTGTTGGGCGGCGGTGAACCGCAACGATGCCACGGCCAAGGACGCCTCCTCACGCCAATTCCGGTACAGATCTTTCGTGTGGGGGTCTAGGAACAGCATGCGGGTCAAATTAGGGCGGTCGACGGCCCGGGTGGGTGCAGAAAAGTTGGTGTGCCCGGCCAGCAGCGCATGCCCGAGGCGGTTCCACGCCAAAACCTCATTCCTACGCCCCATGATCACGGCCGGAACATTGCTCATGGCATTCAGCAGCCGGATGGTCCCCGGCGTAGCCTGGTCGGGTTTGCTGGGGGCGCGGCGCCTACTCTTCGCGGGCCGAGCTAGTGCGTGCAGATGGGCTCGTTCATCATCGTTGAGGCTAAGGGCCTGGGCAATTGAATCGATCACCGATTCAGACGCGTTCGTTGATTGACCCTGCTCCAATCGCGTGTAGTAGGTGGCTGAAACACCTGCCAGCTGGGCCAGTTCCTCACGCCGCAGACCCGGAACCCGGCGGGCACCGTAGGAGACGACGCCGGCGTTTTCAGGGGTGAGTTGTGACCGCCGGGCGCGAAGAAACTCGCCGAGTGTCTCTGGAGCGTTGGTTTCTTCCATATCCCCATTGTCCTTTGTCCGGGGCGGGGCTGCCTGTCCCTGACAGTGCTAGGCGGCGTGGGGGTGCGATGAAGCGGGTCTGGTTCATGCCCGCACATGGCCACAGTGTTGTTACGTGCCGGGTTCCCGGACACATTCATTGTTGCTCTCTTACTGAAGGGATGGGCATGTCCACCGCTGCTCAGACTGCTGACCACAACCTCCACCCAGATCCATCACCAGCTCAGACCGGCCTGACGGGACGGCAGCGCCTTGTACTTCTGGTCCTACTCACGGCCAGCTTCACCCTGGCCGTGGACTTCTCGATCCTGAACGTCGCCCTGCCCACCATCGGCGCCGACGTCGGATTTAGCATCAGCCATCTGCAATGGATCGCGACGTCCTTTGCCCTGTGCGCGGCCGGATTCACCCTCTTTTTCGGACGCATCGCAGACCTTTTTGGTCGCCGGCGGCTCTTCCTGCTGGGCATGGCACTGCTCGGTGTCTCCTCCCTCGCCGGCGGCCTAGCCCAGGAACCGGTACTTTTGATCATGGCCCGGATCGCCCAGGGACTGGCGACAGCCATGGTCGTCCCGGCGGCACTGTCACTGCTGACAACTTCCTTCCCCGAGGGCCCGGCGCGGAACAGGGCGCTTGGACTGAACGGGGCGTTGATGGCCGCCGGGTTCACCACAGGCGCGATCCTTGGCGGGGCTCTGACCGACCTGTTGAGCTGGCGGTGGGCGTTCTACATCAACGTCATTGTCGCCATCGTGGTCCTGGTGATCGCCCCGTTCGTTCTTGCCGAGAGCCGGCCCACTGACCGCCCCAAGCTGGACTTCGCAGGTGCTGTGAGCGTAACCCTGGGACTCCTGGCACTCGTCTACGGCCTGACGACCGCCGGAGAGACCGGGTGGGGGAACCCGCTGGCGTTCGGCTCGATCCTGGCCAGCACCGTCCTCCTCTTCGTCTTTTGGAACGTTGAAAAGCGTGTGGCACATCCCTTGGTCCCGGTTGCCATCCTGAAACGCAGCTCCGTGGCATGGGGCAATATTGCCGGACTCCTCGCATTCGCCACCGAAACGTCCTTGGTGTTTCTGTTGACCTTGTACCTGCAGAAAGTACTCGGCTACTCGCCTCTCGCCGCCGGCCTCTCCTTCGCCGTCCTCGGGATCGGAACCGTGCTTGGGGGCATCATCGGACCCAAGGTCATCGGCATACTCGGCTCGAAGCGCACGATCATCGCCGGCTTGATTGTCCAGGCGGCGGCGACGGCCCCACTCGTGCTCCTCGGTCAGGACTCCCGCTGGATCGTCCTGTTGCTGGTTGCCACGTTCATCGGTGGCATAGCCAACCTCGTCGCCATTGTCGGGTATGTGGTCACCTCAACCTCGGGACTGCCAGACGGGGAACAGGGCCTAGCGACGGGTTTGGTGACCATGAGCCAACAAGTCGGCATCACCCTCGGCATCCCCATCATGTCCGTCATTGTCAGTGCGCGCATGAACGCCTTGGGCGATACCGGTGCTACCGGTGTGCTCGGTGGTGTGACGACAGCCATCGGCATCAACGCGTTGCTCTGCGTGCTGGCCGCAGCGACCATCGCCATCTTCCTTCGAACACCATCAGCTGACAAGGTGACCCTATGAGCGAGCCCACGGTCCCCGTTGCGGACCACCGGCTTTCGCGCGACATGCAGTGGAGTGCGCCGTCCGTCGGCGTTGTTCGGTTCGGCACTAGCCCCCGGTTTAGAGGGTGGAAAAGCCAAAACTAACGATGGGCGGCAGCCCGGTTCTAAGATTTTCTAGGATGAATCGCTCATGGGGAACGAGTGCCTCGGGAAGTCCGTCAAGGTCGAACCACGCTAAGCCGGCTGACTTGTCATGCTCCATGGTCTTCGGGTTGCCGTCCCAGACCTCGCACGTAAAGAAGAAATCTACGCGTCCAGCCACTTCAGTCGAAGCGTGGTGGAAGCGGTGCATGGTGGTGAAGGCAACCAGATCTGTCGCGGCAATGACGACGCCGAGTTCCTCTCGGGCTTCTCGGCATGCTGCGTCGCACACCGATTCGTCGGCCTCAACGTGGCCAGCTGCGGCTGTGGACCAATGACCATCCATGTACCCGGTTCCCTGGCGCAGTTGCAGCAAAACCTTGTCACCCCTGCGGAGGATGACGTAACTAACCGGGGTCAGCGCGCGTCTTTCGATCATCTCCAAGACTCACTTATCCAATGCCCTTGATCGTTTTGATCGGTCGTCGGCACTATTTCGCTACGTACGGAACGGGGCGAGATCACCTTGCCAGCGTACTTGCCGCCGGGTCATGGATTCGGGAACAGCCGGTCAGGCTCAGCGGTGAACCCGCCCTTGAAGGCAACGTGCCCAGCAGCCTAAGCCGTGAGCCCGAGCTTGCTCATGCGTTTGGAATGGTTGCGCGTCAAAGTGCTCAAAATGGTTTGCACCTCAGCCGCTGCGTCTTCCTGGGTGGCGTCGGGGCGCAAGCCCACCAAGAAGCTGTGTTTGGCGCCAATCCGTTGCACCTGGGTCAGGGCCTCCCCCACCATCCGCCGCCCCCACAGGGCCAGGCGTGAGGAAAGCCGGGGGTCTTCGGCCAGCATGTTTTTCAGCAGGGACGTCAACGTTTCAATCTGCTCATCGCTGGTGCGCACCTGGGCAATCACAGCCCTGGTGGCGTCATCGAGGTGCTCGGCAATGGCACCGTAGAACTCCTCCGTGATGGTCTCCACCACATACGCCTTCATGAGTGATTCGTGCCAGTCAGCTGGCCGGGTGCGTTCGTGGAAGGAATCCACCATGAGCACAAACGGCGCCATGGCCAGTTCCGGATCCATCCCCATGGCGTTGAGCCGGGCACACACGGCCTCATAGTGGCCAAATTCGGCCACGGACATTTTGCCCAGCACTGCCCTGTCGCGCAGCGACGGCGAATGCCGCGCGTCGATCGCCAAACGCTCAAACGCCGACAGCTCACCGTACGCAATACTGCCCAGCAGATCCACAACAAAAGTGTCGTAGCGGGCTCTCAGTTCGCCTGCGGAAACGGAATCATCGGCGTCGGAAACTGGAATACTCATACGCTCTAGGGTAGTGCGTGCCGCGCCACACTTGTTCCTGGCAGCGAATCGTTTACGCTGAAACCGTGCCGTACACTCACATTGGCGTCAGCCGCAGCGCCGCGCAACAGTCCCTTGCCCAGGCTTTGGCTGCCTTGAGCACCGAGTTCAAGCTGCCGGACGGATTTTCCCCGGAGGTGCTGGCCGAGGTTGAAGCAGTCATCGCCGGCCATGAACTGCCCGCCCCTGATTTGACTACCCTGCCCTTCATCACCATCGATCCGCCCACCTCCTTGGACCTGGACCAGGCCATGTTCCTTGAGCGTAGCGGCGACGGTTATGTGGTGCACTACGCCATTGCCGACGTCCCGTCCTTTGTTCCGGCTGGCGGTCCGCTGGATTCCGAGACGCGCCGCCGCGGCCAGACCTTCTACACGCCCGGCCAGCGCATTCCCCTGCACCCAATGTCCCTGAGTGAGGGTGCCGCCAGTCTTTTTGCCAACGATCCCCGGTCCGCCTACGTCTGGGAGATTCACCTCTCCGCCGACGGCACCCAGACCTCGGCCCTGGTCCGCCGGGCTACTGTCCGTAGTGTTGCCAAGCTTGGCTATGAGGAGGCGCAAAAGATGTACGACGCCGGGAACGCACCAGCCGCTTATGCGGACTCCTTGGCGCTGTTGGCTGAGATTGGGACCAAGCGCATCGATTTGGAACGGGCCCGCGGCGGTGCCAGCCTCAATGTGCCGGCCCAAGAGGTGGAGTTCGTGGACGGCCACTACGTTTTGGCGTTCCGCCCCAATCTGCCCATTGAGGACTGGAATGCGCAAATATCCCTGCTGACGGGGATGGCAGCTGCCCAAGTGATGATTGAGGGGAAGGTGGGCATTCTGCGCACCATGCCCGCCCCCGACGCCGACGCCATTGCCGCTTACCGCCTGCAGACCGTGGCCCTGGGCCATCCATGGGGCACCGATACGGCCTACGGGGCGTACTTGCGCACCTTGAACACCGCCGACCCTAAGCATTTGGCGTTGATGCACGCCGCCAGCACGCTATTCAGGGGAGCCAGCTACACACCCTTTAACGGGAGCGTTCCGGCGGAGGTCATGCAGGCCGCAGTTGCAGCCCCCTACGCCCACACCACCGCCCCGTTGCGCCGCCTGGTGGACAGGTTCGTGTTGGCCATCTGCGCTGCCTTGTGCGCCAAGGAACAGGTCCCGGACTGGGCCGCCGACGCCTTGGGGCAATTGCCGGAGATCATGGCGGCATCCAATCAGCTAGCCAACAAAGTGGACAAGGCAGCCATCGACACTATTGAGGCCGCCCTGCTCAGCCACCGTGTGGGAGGCGAGTTTGACGCCGTCGTCCTGGCAGGGCCCAAGAAGAACGGGCACAACTCCAAGGCAGCCGCTGCCCGCAGCTTCATCCAGATTTCCATGCCGGCCGTGACGGGGTACTGCGACGGCGATCTGGAAGCCGGCACCGTGGTGCGTGTGAAGCTGACTGCGGTGGATATTGCCAAACGGAGTGTGAAGTTTGTGCAATCCGCGCAAATTTAGGGTGTGCGGCTAGACTATGAGGGTAGACATGGATGCCCGGTCGTTGATTGATAGTTTTTGATTCAACAAACCCGCCCCTACGCGCGTCTTTTCAGTTCCTCCCGTACCCGTCATTTCTGACGGCAGGAGGGCACGTTTTTGTTAGCCCGCGATCGGCTTCCCTAAGGTTGTGCCGCTGTCCTGCGGTTCCGTGAGGCCTCCCGCGCCCGCGTTGAGCCCTGTAGGCGGCACCTTGTATAGACGAATTGAACGGTAAGCATTTGAGCATTGAAGCAGACTCCCTCTTACAGGCAGAAGACAGCAGCGAGATCGTTGAAATTGACGGTTCCCTTGTCACCCATGAGCCCCCGCACAAGGAAGAGAAGGAAACGTTCGCCAGCTTTGGTGTTCACCATGAGATTGTTTCCTCGTTGACTGAGGCCGGCATCATCCACCCCTTCCCCATCCAGGCCATGACGCTGCCCATCGCGATGACGGGCCACGACATCATCGGCCAGGCCAAGACGGGAACGGGTAAAACCCTGGGCTTCGGCATACCGGCGCTGAACCGCATTGTCAGCCCCAAGGATGAGGCGTTTGCCAAACTGCCAGCGCCCGGCGCCCCGCAGGCCATGGTTATTGTGCCCACCCGTGAACTTGCTGTTCAGGTCGCCGGTGACCTCACTGTTGCCTCCAAGCACCGCGGCATCCGCATCGCCACCATTTACGGCGGCCGCGCCTACGAACCCCAGGTTGAGGCGCTGCAAAAGGGTGTTGAACTCATTGTTGGCACACCCGGCCGTTTGATCGACCTGCTCAAGCAGCGCCACCTGAACCTTAAACACGTTCGCATCGTGATCCTCGATGAGGCCGATGAAATGCTCGATCTGGGCTTCCTGCCCGACGTTGAGACGTTGATTGCCGGCACTCCCCCGGTTCGCCAAACTTTGCTGTTCTCGGCCACCATGCCTGGCCCCGTTGTTGCCATGGCCCGGCGCTACATGACTCAGCCCACGCACATCCGTGCCGCTGACCCCGACGATGAGGGCCTGACCAAGCGCGACATCCGCCAGCTCATCTACCGTGCCCACAACATGGACAAGATTGAGGTTTTGGCCCGGATCTTGCAGGCCAAGGACCGCGGCCGCAGCATCATCTTCACCAAGACCAAGCGCACGGCTGCCAAGGTTGCCGAGGAACTGGTTGACCGCGGATTCGCCGCTGCAGCGATCCACGGCGACCTGGGCCAGGGTGCCCGCGAGCAGGCCCTGCGCGCCTTCCGCAATAACAAGGTTGATGTTCTGGTCGCCACCGACGTTGCCGCCCGTGGCATCGACGTTGACGACGTCACACACGTGGTCAACTACCAGTGCGTTGAAGACGAGAAGATTTACCTGCACCGTGTTGGCCGCACGGGCCGCGCCGGCAACAAGGGCACCGCTGTGACCTTCGTTGACTGGGATGACATGCCCCGGTGGGCGCTCATCAACAAGGCCCTGGGCCTGAGCGTTCCCGAGCCGGTAGAGACATACTCCTCCTCACCTCACCTATACAGCGATCTTGACATTCCCGTCGGCACCAAGGGCCGCCTGCCGCGCAACAAGCGCACGCATGCCGGCATCGATGCCGAGGTTCTGGAGGATCTTGGCGAGACAGGCAAGCGCAATTCCCCCAAGACTGATGCCAACCGTGGTGGAAACCGCGGCGGCAACCAGACAGGAACCCGCCATGGCGAGAAGCGCCGTGATGACTCCAACAGCACTGGTGCCAACAACGCAGGTGAGAGGCGCGACGCAGGCCGCGGCCGCCGTCGTCCCTCCTCCTCGGCTACGTCTGATTCGCCAGCGGCCGAGGGTGCAGCAGTTGTTGACGGCGAGGCCAGCGCCCCGCGTCAGCGCAACACCCGCAGCCGCACACGCCGCCGCAACGGTGAAGTAGTGGCCAAGCCGGAGTCCGGGGAGTAACACCTCCCGGGCTCTCGAGCCAGGCCAAGCCAACTGACCCGCAGAAAACGCCGAAAATACACGTTTTTCACGTGATTTTCGGCGTTTTCTGCGGGTCAGTTTTGTTTGGGTCAGCTATGCGGCAGGAACGGCTGCGATCCGGTCCCCGCCGCCAGGATGCGCTCCAGCGCTGCCGGCTCCGTCAGGTTCTCGCCCAGCAGATTGGGTTTGCCTGTGCCGTGATAGTCGGAGGACCCTGTCGTGAAGAGACTTGTTTGCTGCGCCAGTTTTCGCAGCCACGCCCGACCCTCGGGAGGATTGTCCCGGTGCTCCACCTCCAAACCCAGAAGTCCGGCGTCGATCATGTCATGGAAGATTTTTGGCGCCACCACCCGGCCGCGGGCGCTGGCCACGGGGTGCGCAAACACGGGCACTCCACCAGCAGCACGGACAAGTTCCACAGCCGTGACAGGGTCGGGGGCGTAGTGGGTGACAAAGTACCGCGAATGGGAAGTGAGAATGCTGGCAAAAGCCTCGTTCCTGTCCGCCACAATGCCGGCGGCGACTAGGGCGTCGGCAATGTGCGGACGGCCAATGGTTGCCCCGGGGGCCACATGGGCGCTCACGTCATCCCAATTCAGCGGGTAGTCCTCGGCCAGCCGTTCCACCATGCGCTCGGCACGGGTCAGGCGGGCATCCTTGGCCTTGGTGATCTCCTCCAGCAGGCCCGGGTGGTTCGGGTCGTGCAGATAGCTGAGCAGATGCACGCTCACGCCTTGGCTTGTCTTACACGAAACTTCCATCCCGGGGATCAATCCGATGCCCTGGTGCCGGGCGGCTGCCAGCGCCGGAGCCCAACCGTCGGTGGAATCGTGGTCGGTCAGCGCGATGATGTCAAGGCGGGCCTGTGCAGCGGCCGCCATGAGATCCGCCGGGGTCTGGGTGCCGTCGGAAATATTTGAATGCGCGTGTAAATCGATCCTCACAGTCCAAGCCTACGTCCGTTCGGTACCAGCGGTATGCCGCCTCCGCCCTGCGGCGGGTTCCCGTCCGGTTATGTCACGAGCGGATATTGGGCACAATTCTTTGTCCCCCGCGCAGCCGGTGAGAGACTTAGGGGGTGAACCAGACTGAGCAATCCTCCGTGCACCCCGACCCTTCCAGCGATCAGCCACTTGAGGAGCGTGTGACTAACCGTTCTCACCGCCCCGATTCTGAAGCCTTCCGCGCCTTCATGGCCTCCGACTGGGCGCCCATCTCAACGGCGGCACCCGCCCGTGCCGCCGTGGCAGATCATGCCGCGCGCCGGCGTCGTGCCATCTCCGAGCAGTTCAAGACGGAGCGCCTGGTGATTCCCGCAGGCCCCCTGAAGGTCCGCTCCAACGACTGCGACTACCGTTTCCGCCCGCACTCCACCTTCGCGCACCTCACAGGCCTTGGCGTTGACCACGAGCCCGACGCCGTTTTGGTGCTGGACCCTGTTGCCGAAGGTGCCGGGGACGACGGCGGCCATCACCGCGCCACGTTGTACTTCCGTCCCATGGCTGGCCGGGACACGAAGGCGTTTTACGCTGACGCCCGCAGCGGCGAATTCTGGATTGGCACCCGCCCCTCCTTGGCCCAATTCCAGGCACAGTTGGGCCTGGCCACAGCAGATATTTCCGAGCTTGAAGTAGCCATCACCAAGAACGTGGGTGAGCCCTCCGTTGGCGGCACGTCCATCCGTTTGGTGCGCAAGGTCGATGAAAACATTGACGCACTGGTGGACACCGCCCGCTACAACACCGCCAAGGACCCGGACAACATGGACTTCGGGGCCTTGGACGCCCTCGACGGCAAGCTCGCCGAGGCCCTCTCAGAGCTTCGCCTGATCAAGGACGCCTGGGAGATTGAGCAGATGAAGGTGGCCGTGGCTGCCACCATTGCCGGCTTCGAGGACATTGTGAAGGCCCTACCGCGCGCGGTTGCCCACGAACGTGGCGAGCGCGTTGTTGAAGGTGCGTTCTTTGCCCGCGCCCGTGAAGACGGCAACGAGCTCGGCTATGACACCATCGCTGCCGGCGGAAACAACGCCACTGTGCTGCACTGGAACCGGAACACCGGCGCCGTCAACGAGGGCCAGATGCTCCTGGTGGACGCCGGCGTCGAGGCAGAATCCCTGTACACAGCTGATATCACCCGCACGCTGCCCGTCAATGGGCAGTACTCAGAGATGCAGCGCAAGATCTACCAGGCCGTGCTGGATGCAGCCGATGCAGCCTTTGCCGTGGCCATTCCTGGACGCAAGTTCCGCGATGTTCACAACGCTGCCATGGACGTTCTGGCGGATCGCCTCTCCTCCTGGGGCTTGCTGCCGGTTGCCGCCGAGGTTGCGCTCTCCCCCGAGGGCCAACAGCACCGCCGGTGGATGCCGCACGGCACCAGCCACCACCTCGGCTTGGACGTGCATGACTGCGCCCAGGCTCGCGCCGAACTCTACTTGGATGGTGTCATCACCGAGGGCATGGTCTTCACCATTGAGCCCGGCCTCTACTTCAAGGACGAGGACCTGGCCATCCCGGCCGAGTACCGCGGCAACGGCGTGCGCATCGAGGACGACATCCTGATCACGGCCGACGGCCCCGTCAACTTGAGTGCCAGCCTCCCGCGCACCCCCGACGACGTCGAAGCGTGGATGGCCCGCCTTTCCGGCTAGCCCACCCCTTCTGCAACTGGCCCGCAGAAAACGACGAAAATACACGTTTTGGACGCGTTTTTCGCCGTTTTCTGCGGGTTACTTGTTTAAGCGGACGACGGCGGGACCTGGGTTGGCTTTCACTCAGCACCTTGCGTTGTTGGCTGGCCACCGAATCGGCAAGCCAAAAGACGTCCCTTGGGTGCCTCAATTCCTTTTGGTCGAACGTACTGCGAGAGGCGCAGCCTGCTAGGCGCGTGAATGATCCCGCTGTGTCCGGGAGTCACGGCATGGCCCGTAGCCTGTCACGGACGGCATCGTCATATCGCCGACCGATCACCACGGTGGCCGCCAGCCAGGCTGGCCAGTCCACCACTCCGAACCTGCCGAATCCCGGAGCCGTCAACAGACAAGCGGCATAGACAGCCATCAATAGATAGGCCCAGCCGGATGCCTTGCCGCTGCTGAGCCCCGACACCCATACACCGGTTTTGATTTGTAGGCACCAACAAAGATGGCGATGCCCACACCGTAAATGGCGAGCCCCGCCGCCATGACAGGAATGCTGGCCAACGCAATGACCAAGACTAGGCCGGACGTCAAGAGACCCATCACCAGGTGGTACCACCACGGTGTGACGAGCCTGTCGGCCGCAGCTGACCTTGCCCCCTCGATGGCGACAAGGGCTTCAGGGGCTTCCCGCGTTGATTCGTTTTCCTTAGCGGAAAGTCTACGTGGGCGCTTGTTTCTTCGTCATATTGGCGAACAAGCGGCGACCGGCCCAAGCACGGGGCCGTTGTGGTCATCCGATGGTGGCGCACCAGGGGCGAATGTCCACAGCGGCCCCCGCGCCATGAATGGTGTCGATTGACCCCATTGTCGCGGCCGTTTCCGGGAAACGCGCTGCCACCAAGACCGAATCCGGGTGTAAGCCCCGGCCAAGATACACCGGGACTAGTTAAGCAACTGACCCGCAGAAAACGCCGAAAATACGCGTTTCTAACGCGTTTTTCGGCGTTTTCTGCGGGTCAGCTTTCGGGCGACTCCGTCGCGCCAGTGAAACCTGCAAATTCTATTTGCGTATTAGTTGCAAAAGGGGGCTACTCTGCCGGGCCGTCCTGTGGCTTCGCGGGGGAAGGCTCAGAAGCCGGCGCGGGCTGCGGGGTGTTCACCCGAATGCCGTACTGCGGGCGGCCGTCGGGCAGATCCGGGAACTCGCCGCGGCGTGGCCCGCCCAAAGGTGCCTGACCGGGGCGTTCGGGGCTGTCCTCGCCCTGAGCGGCGTCGCTGGCATCAGCCGGAGCACCATAGGGGTCGTGCCAACCATCCGGGCGTGCGGGTGACGCTCCGGCGGAGCTGGGCGGCTGCACCGGCGGGCGGTATCCCTGCCCCTGGCCCTGGAAGCCTTGGCCCTGAACAGGGCGCGGGGCGCTGGAGTTCATGGGCAGCTGGGCCAACAAGCGGCGCGCCTCCATGGCGACGTCCGGTGTGACAATGACGTCGTAGCTGGAGGCCAGCACCTGATTGGTGGAGGTAAAGTCGCGCTTGCCTCGCTGGGCCGCGTAACCGATGATCGCAAACAACATCCAGAAGGCGGCACCCATCAGCACTGCTGTAAAGACGTTGATGTAGGGCGCGCCGGCGTTGCTGCTGGAGTCGAAGAAGGAAAGCATGACGCCAATGAACAAGCCAAACCAGGCTCCCGTCATGGCACCTGTGAGGGCCACTCGCGGGTAGCTGAGCTTGCCCGTGACACGCTCCACCATCTTCAGCTCGTTGCCCACAATGGAAACATGCCGGACAGGGAATTTCTCATCTGCCAGGTAGTCAACCGCCTTCTGCGCATCCAGGTATGAAGTGTAGGAACCGATTGTTTCTCCCGTAGGGACAATACGAGCCTCGTCCATGGGTGTAGTACGTCCAAAGAGGTTTGCCATACTCACCATTGTTCACCATATTCCTGCACGTTGGCTGGAGTATCGCTGGCAGTGAAATGAATAATTCATGGCAACCCCACGTTGCAACGCCCAAAACGGCGGTGCCGGCATTGGCTGCCCCGGCAAAGTTTGGGTCAATACTAGGCAGGGGAAGTAACCTGTATCTGTGAGCACTCAACCTACGCGCATCTTTGTCGCCCGACTCCTGGGCCTGGACGTCTTCGACCCCCTCGGGGACAGACTCGGAAAATTGCGCGATGTGGTGGTGCTGGGCGGGAGTCAACAAACAGCCCCGCACGCGGTGGGCATTGTGGTGGAAGTACCGGGCAAGAAGCGCGTCTTTGTGCCCATGACCCGCCTGACCTCCATGGATCAGTCACAGATCATTTGTACGGGTCTGGTCAATCTGCGCCGTTTTGAACAGCGCGGCGCCGAGCAACTCGTTGTCGGCGGCATTTTTGACCGCAAGGTGACCCTTGCCGACGGCTCCGGTTTCGCCGTCATTGAAGATATCGCCATGGACAAGCAACGCAACGGCGACTGGCTGGTGACGAAGCTTTTTGTGCGCAGGGGTTCCTCCACCTCACGGCTGCGTGGGCTTCGCCGCGGCCACACCATGCTGATCGACTGGTCAGAGGCACACACAGATGACGCCGCTGAACCGCAAAGTGCCACGTTCTTTGTTGCCACCCACGAGGACCTCAAACCGGCCGACTTTGCCGACGCCCTCCAAGAGATGAGCGACAAACGCCGGGTGGAAGTCGCCAGCGAGCTGCAGGATGAGCGTTTGGCGGACATCATGTCCGAGCTTCCCGAAGATGACCAGGTAACCCTGCTCTCCGCGTTGGACAATGAACGCGCAGCTGATGTGCTCGAGGAAATGGATCCCGACGACGCCGCCGACCTCCTGGCAGACCTCCCCCAGGCCAAAGCCGAAGAGTTGTTGCTGCTCATGGAACCGGACGAGGCCAAGGACGTTCGCCGCCTGCTCCAATACGCCGAAGGCACAGCAGGCGCGCTCATGACCACCGTTCCTGTGATTCTTCCGCCCGAAGCCACGGTGGCTGAGGCGCTGGCCCACGTCCGCAGTGAAGACCTGTCCCCCGCCTTAGCCTCAGCAATCTTTATCTGCCGGCCCCCCTTGGAAACCCCCACAGGCCGTTTCCTGGGAGTCGTTCACATCCAACAGTTGCTCCGCAGCGCTCCCCCGGAACAACTGGGCACCATCGTGGATAAGAATTTGGAGCCGGCCTCCGATCAGGATGACATCAGCGTGGTCAGCCACATCATGGCCTCCTACAATTTGAACTCACTCCCCGTTGTCAGCAAGGAAGGCCGCTTGGTGGGCGCTGTGACAGTGGATGACCTACTTGACCATCTCTTGCCAGAGGACTGGCGCAACCACGACGACGGCGCACCCGCCCGGAAACTAGGAGGACGCATTGGCTGAACGGCATCACGCCAAGGGTGGCGGCCTCGACACCCCTATGGAACTGAAATCCCGGCTCCTACCCAATCTGACCGGCGATCCGGACTTCTTCGGCCGCTTCGCTGAACGCTTCGCCCGCTACATGGGCACGGCCAACTTCCTGCTGTACATGACAGTCTTTGTCATTGTCTGGATTGCCATCAATGTAATTGGCCTGTTCGGCCTGCAGTGGGACCCGTACCCTTTCATCCTGCTCAACTTGTTCTTCTCCACCCAGGCGTCCTACGCGGCACCCCTGATCCTCTTGGCCCAGAACCGTCAGGATGACAGGGACAGGGTCCAGATTGAACAGGACCGATCCCGCAACGAACGCAACCTTGCCGACACCGAATACCTGACCCGGGAGGTTGCAGCACTGCGCATTTCCCTGCGCGAAGTCGCCACCCGCGACTTTGTCCGCTCCGAGTTGCGCAGCCTCCTGGAGGACCTCATTTCTCTTCAGGATGACGACGACGCCAAGGAGCCCCGGACCGGTCAGCGCAATCCGGCCACCAACGCTATCAAAACAGTCACGCCCAAGCGCACCACCAACTCCTAAGGCCACCCCAGCATGAAGACCCCGTCCCACCCCGACCTGTTAGCCGCGCTCGCCTCGGTCATTGACCCAGAGCTGCGCCGGCCCATCACGGAGCTGGGTATGGTCGAGTCGGTGGAGGCGTTCGACGGCGGCCAGGTTCGCGCCGTCGTCCGGCTCACGGTGGCAGGCTGCCCGCTGCGCGAAACCATCATCCGGGACGCCACGGAGGCTTTGGCGCGCCTCGACGGCGTCAGCGCAGTCTCCGTGGAGCTGACAGTCATGACGGCCGAGCAGCGTGCGGAGCTCAAGGAAAAGCTCAAGGGCAGCAATCCCGAACGTGGCATACCCTTCAACGCCGAAACGTCGCTGACCCGCATTTATGCCGTGGCCAGCGGTAAGGGCGGGGTGGGCAAGTCCTCGATCACAGTGAATGTGGCGTGTGCCCTCGCGGCCAAGGGGCTGCGAGTAGGCATTGTGGACGCCGATATTTACGGTTTCTCCGTGCCCGGTTTGATGGGGATCACCCAGTCCCCCACCCGGGTGGATGAGATGATCCTGCCGCCTGTGGCCCATGGCGTGAAAGTCATTTCCATCGGCATGTTTGTGGCCGGCAACCAGCCCGTCGCCTGGCGCGGGCCCATGTTGCACAGGGCGTTGGAGCAGTTTCTGGGCGATGTTTACTTTGGTGATCTGGACGTGCTGCTGCTGGACCTTCCCCCGGGCACCGGTGATGTGGCAATCTCAGTGGCCCAGCTGCTGCCCAAGGCCGAGATCCTGGTGGTGACAACGCCGCAGGCGGCTGCGGCGGATGTGGCCGAGCGGGCTGGCGCCATCGCCGTGCAGACGGGCCAGAAAGTGGCCGGGGTTATTGAGAACATGTCGTTTTTGACGTTGCCCGACGGCAGCACCATGGAGCTGTTTGGTTCCGGCGGCGGGCAGATCCTCGCCAAGCGTCTGAGCCAGAGCGTGAACGCCAGCGTTGAGTTGCTGGGCCAGATCCCGCTGGACGTGGCGCTGCGTGAGGGCGGCGACGTGGGCATGCCCATCGTCTTGACCGATCCTGATTCTCCGGCGGCGCAGGCCTTGTTGGGCATTGCTCAGCAGCTGTTCGTGCGACCCCGCGGCCTATCCGGGTTGAACCTGGGCGTCACACCCCGCTAAACGCAAACGCCCCCTCACCAGGTGAGCGGGCGTGGATGGGCCCTCGCGCCCGAGGGTTCCTTGGCCGGGGGCCTCCAGCCGCGAGGGTCACGCCGTGAGCTTGCGAGTGGTGGGAGTGGCTGGGGAGGACGAGATTGGGCAGCGTGTGTGGGGAAGGTGTGGGGAGCGTCAGCTGGTGGGCGACTTCGCGGCGGTGGTACCCGCAAAGCCTATGCGCGTACTAGCTATCCGCAACAAGCGACCTCCCGGATCTATGTCGCAGTTGGTGGACGAAAACACGTCAAAAACGGCCATTTTGATCCAACAACTGCCAACAGATCCAAAGAGGTACCTTGCGATTTGGGCCCACGTGCCCGAGGGCCCCAAGCCGAGGCACGAGGCTTGGGAGGAGTTGGGGACTAGGTGGCTTCGACGTCGAACGGGGCAAGCTGACCAACAGCGAGGCGTTCGATCGGCGGCTCATCGGCGGCGGCGGTGACATTGCTGCCTTCGCCCTTGCCCATCATGGAGGCCAGTGCCGCCGACGGCGCAGTTTTCAGCGATTTGAGCTGCTCAAGGTCCTCGTCGTCTATCAGGGCCTCGCGAATAATGCGGCGCGGATCGTATTGACGGGGATCGAGCTTCTTCCAATCGATGTCGTCAAGGTCTACCCCTGCCTCTTCCTTGATGGTTTCGCGCGCGCCGGAAGCCATCTTGCGCACCTCGCGGATGAGGTTCTTCAGCTTCTCCACATATCCGGGAAGCCGGGTGGGGCCAATCACCAACACTGCCACAAGGACAATCAGAATCAGCTCAGGGGTATTGATACCAAACACGTTAGGAAGATTACCCTCTCAACACTCAAAGCAACGATTCTTAGCGGTAACGCTTGAGAGTCTGAGCTTCTTGGCTTGCGGATGGACAGCCGGTGTCTGGCTGAAATGATTCTAGCGCGCCCCAGCTATGCGCGGCAGGGACAACATTGGCTTACGCGCAGGGCGCACATCGTTGCTACGGCCCGGTGCGCGGTCAGCCAGCGATTCGCGCAGCATGGCCCGACCGCGATGGATGCGGGAGCGGACAGTGCCCAACTTGATATTCAGGGCGTGCGCCACTTCGTCATAGGAGAGCCCCTCCATGTCACAAAGGACGACGGCGGCACGGAAGTCAGGCGGCAGGGCCTCCAGCGCGGCGGCAATATCCCTGTCCAGATTGTTGAACTCAAAGGTCCGTTCCGGGCCCGGGTCCGTGCCGGCAAGGCGTGCTGCGGCGTCCTCGGACAAGGTGTCAAAACGGATGCGTTGCTTGCGGCGGGCCGTATCAAGGAAGAGGTTGGTGGTGATCCTGTGCAACCAGCCATCGAGGGTGCCGGGCTTGAAGTTGTGCAGGGATTTGAAGACGCGCACAAAGACTTCCTGGGTGAGGTCCTCGGCGTCGTGCTTGTTACCTGTCAGCCGGTACGCGAGCCGGAAGACTTTAGCGGAATGATTGGTGACCACCTCATCCCACGACGGCGTAACCCAGTGCTCTGCTGGCCCGGGCTGTTGCTGGGCGCCAACAGCGGGACGGAACACGGGGGTGGTGGCTGAACTCATCGCTGCACCTCGCTTATTCGGCTGCTCCCCCTGATGTGGGGAATCCACGCTACAGGAAGGTTTCCCATATAGTCCCCATAGTGTGTCAAACAAAGCTGACATTTTGCTGAAGAGTTACGGGGCTTGTGCCGTGGGGTTAGGCAGTAGGCTAGAGCTAGTTACCGCGACAGTTTAGGAAATACCACCCATGAGTGCCGATAAATCCACCAGCTGGTCCTATACAGAGGGCCTGCCCGTGGAAGATATTGTCCTGCGACGCGCGCGCGAACGCTCGCATGACCTGGGCTTGTTCGCCGTGAGCCCCGGCGTTGCGGCAGCCTTGACGGTATTGGCGGCAACTTCCAAGGCACAAACGGCTGTCGAAGTGGGCACCGGAGCTGGTGTCTCGGGTGTTGCGTTGCTGCGTGGGCTGGGACAACGGGCGGTCCTGACAACCATTGATCCTGATGTTGACCATTTGAAGGCGGCCCGTGAAGCGTTTGCCGAATCCGGGTCCCCCGCCAACCGCACCCGCACCATTTCCGGACGCGGCCAGGATGTTTTGCCGCGGCTGACCGACGGCGCCTACGACTTGGTGTTTATTGACGCCGACAAACCCAGTTTCCCCGAGTACGTGGACCAGGCCATCCGCCTGCTGAAGTCGGGCGGGCTGCTCATTGTCAATGATGCGCTGGACAAGGACCGCGTCTCCGACCCGGCCATCCGCGAAAACAGCACGGTGACTTTGCGTAAAGTTGGCAAACTGATCCGTGAGAACGACTCCCTGATCACCGCCACCTTGCCCACCGGCGACGGCCTGCTGCTCGCCGTCAAGCGCTAGGCAGCGCCGTACCAGCCAGCCGCCGGTCAGCGTTTTAAAGCAATCCGGCGGGGCAGCTGCTGCTGCCCCGCCGGATAATTCTTTGTGAAGCTAACGACTATTCGGTAACGCCAACCAAGCATTCCTTGAGGCTGAGCGCCTCGTCAGCGTTCATCTCCACTACGAGCCGTCCGCCACCTTCTAACGGCAGTCGCAGGATTAAGCTCCGACCTTCTTTAGTTACTTCCATTGGACCGTCGCCGGTTCTAGGTTTCATGGCTGCCATCAGAAGTTCCCCTTTTCGTAGTACAAACCCGCATTTGTTGAGATTGCCCAGCAAAGCGTTTATGTTGTATCGCTCACAACCATTATTCCGCACTTGCACACCGGGGTGCTAATCGGTGCCGCCCCGGTTGACAAGTGCTCCTTCCACGCCTAATGCGCGTGGGCCGACTCTACGGCGGCCAGGCCTGTCCTGTGCTGATGGCGGCGAACTGCCATAGCCACACAACCCAGACAATCTGCAGTAAGCCAAACATGATCAGCACACTCCACCTATACGCCTTGGAGGTGGAGATGAAGGTTGCCGCCAGAGCCAGCGGGAACAGTGGAAGCATCATCCTGAACGTGCTGGACTGAGGGTGCAACACGGCCATCAGGTACAGCAGGTACATACCGCACCACAGCCGCAAATCAACACCTATCCCCCGCACGGCCCTCGAGTTCAGGAACAGGGCCCCCAGAACCACCAACAGTGGCGGCAGCAACGGACCCCACACCGGGCCCACAAGGTCCACGCCGGCGTCGAACCAGGGTTTGAAGATCACCAGGTCATCGCCGCGCCACGCGGTTTCGGTGTCGGTGTAGGCGCTCCGCTCCCCTGTCCACCACCAGGCGACGAAGAGCCAGGAAAACGCCAGGCACGCGCTGACAACCGTCAGCAGCGCCCCACTGAGCATCTCCTTGGCCGGGAACGGATCGCTCTTGCGGTGCCAGAAGCGCAGCAAGAGATGGATACCGACGACGGCGACAAACGGCGCCCCGGCCGGGCGGGTCAGGCACATGAGCATCACCACAGGCATGGCCGCCCAGTAGTTGCGTTTAATCAGTAGATACAGTGCAGCGGCCAGAAAAAACGTGCCCAGCGATTCCGCGTAGGGAACTTGCAGGATCGGGGAGATGGGGAACATGGCAAAAAAGGCCACACCCCAGAGTGCGGTGGAGGGCGAGGCGAAATGCCTGAACAGCAGATAGATCATCAACGCGGCGGCCAGGCCCGCAATCGTTGCCACCGTGGCGGCGGCAGGGGCCCACGCCAGTCCGGTCATATTGCTCACCATCCGGGCCAGCAGGGGGAAGACCGGATAGAAAGCCCATTGGTTGGGTTGGGCTGTACCGTCGTCGTTGCGTGGAATGGTGGTGGGATAGCCGCCGTCGTAAATGCGTTCATACCAGCCGGCGTCCCACCGGTTAATGAACGTCAAGTAGTCCGGCTGTTGGCCACCCCACGGGGACGCTTCGGCATGCCACGCTGCCCCGAGGAAAATAGCGAAAGAGACCAGCCGGGCCGCCCCGTACAGCAAAGTGACTTTCAACCACCACGGCACCCTACGCAAGGGGGCCAGTAGGCGGCGCAACAACGCGTAGAGCTCGTCGTTGATGGTGGTTTTGGCGGGCTCCGCTGAGGTAAGCGCGGCCATCCTTGTCATGCCAGCCCCGCCCCGCTGGGTGATCCAACCCGGCCCGGGGCTGCCAGCCAACAGCCGGGCTGGTGGTCGTTGACCACACCCACCGCCTGCATCATGGCGTAAGCGGTGGTTGGTCCCACAAACGCGAACCCATACGTCTTCAAGGCCTTTGCCAGCTGAAGCGATTCGGCCGTCTTGCCCGGAATGGGCTCGCCGGCGGGCCGGGGAGCGGCAGGGGCGTGACTCGCCAAAAGCTGGGCCAAGGACACATCTTCCGGCAACGCCAACAAGGCCCTGGCATTGCCAATGGTGGCCTTGATCTTCATCGAATTGCGCACAATGGCGGCGTCGGCCATGAGCCGGTCAATGTCGTGTTGGTCAAAGGCGGCAACCGTTGCGGGCTCAAAATTGCTGAACGCGCGCCTGAAGGCTTCGCGTTTGCGCAAGATGGTGAGCCAGCTGAGCCCCGATTGGAAGGCTTCAAGGCTCAGACGCTCAAAGAGTTCCCGCTCACCCGTAACAGGCAGCCCCCATTCGGTGTCGTGATACTGCTGATACTGCTCATCACGCTCGATCCCGGCCCACGCGCAGCGGATTTTTCCGTCGGTACCGCTGAGAGGCTCCATGTCGGCCTACTCGCTACGGGGTGAGTGCTGAAGTGGTTCTACCGGTGCTGTGTCTGCTTGCGCGACGTCACCCGCTGCAACCACAGCGGCCCCCTCGCTCACAGCGTGAGCCGGCGCATCGGCGTCGTCCGCCATAAGCTCAGCAATGCGCAAATCCTTGGCAGCCAACTCATCGCGCAGGTGGTCGAGGACTTCATCAACCTGATCCATGCGGTAACCGCGCAGGCCCAGCGAAAAACGCAATTTGTCCACGTCCGCCGGCTGGGGCGCAACGGGCAGCAGCACAGGGGGCAGATTGGCCACGGGCGCCCCCAAAGCATCCGCGTACACCGGCGCGTCAGCGTTGGGCTTGTTCAAGCCAACCACGTAAAGCACCACCGCGGCGGCCAGCATCACGGCAAGAAAAATTAGGAAGTAAGTCACTAGTCCATCGTGCCAGATGCCGGAGCGCCTTGAGGTTTCGTGTCGCCGCTTCTAGCCGCGGGCGGCAACCTTCGCCCCGGCCTTACCGGCCATCACCAGCTCCACAGCTTCCTCGGCAGTGTCCACCAACGCCACAATGTCCAGATCGGGGGCCGAAACAAGGCCCTGGACCACCATAACCTCCCTGATCCAGTCCATCAGCGGACCCCAGAAGGCCTTGTCAACAAGAACTATGGGGAACTGGCTCACCTTGGATGTCTGCACCAAAACCATGGCTTCGAAGAGCTCATCCAGTGTGCCCAGGCCGCCGGGGAGCACCACAAAACCTTGGGCGTACTTGACGAACATTGTTTTACGGGCGAAGAAGTACCTGAAATCAACACCTAGGCCGACCCACTCGTTCATGCCCGCTTCAAAGGGAAGCTCAATCCCGAGCCCAATGGAGAGCCCGCCGGCCTCGGTTGCACCACGGTTGGCGGCCTCCATGGAACCCGGGCCGCCGCCGGTAATGACCGCCACGCCGGCTTCCACCAGGCGTTTGCCGAGTTCAACACCCACAGCGTAGTAGGGCGATTCGGGTTTGGTCCGGGCCGAACCGAACACGCTGATGGCCGGCCCAATATCAGCCAAAGCGTCGAAGCCTTGCACGAATTCGCTTTGGATGCGCATGACCCGCCACGGATCTGTGTGGGTGAAGTCGCTGCTGGGCGGCGTCTCCAACAGTCTGGCGTCGGCGGTGTCGCGGCCCGAGCCGTTCTTGCGCCAGATGCCGAAACGGCGAAGTGGCGGGACTGCGGCTCTGCTTGCTCCTGTTGGTGCGCTCATGGGAACAAGGGTACGTGAAAACGCGCCATGGCCCAGCTCACATTGTCTCGTTAGCGTTACGATCCCCGCCGAAGGGGCTAAAACCATTACCGCGGCTTGTGAAAGTCGATACATTCGAACCATGACAAATCCCGCACATGCTCCTGCGCTCGTGGAACTCAAGGCTGTAAACAAGCATTACGGCCCCCTACACGTGCTTCAGGAAATTAATTTGCAAGTGACCAAGGGTGAGGTACTGGTGGTCATTGGACCGTCGGGATCGGGCAAATCAACGTTGTGCCGCACCATCAACAGGCTGGAGACCATCGACAACGGCTCCATCACCATTGACGGCAAGGAACTGCCCAAGGAAGGCAAGGACCTGGCAACCCTGCGTGCCGATGTTGGCATGGTGTTCCAGTCGTTCAATCTCTTTGCCCACAAAACCATCCTGGAAAACGTCACCCTGGGCCCCATCAAGGTCAAGGGCATGTCCAAGTCCGACGCCGACAAACTCGCCATGAGCTTGTTGGAGCGTGTTGGTGTGGGTCATCAGTCCGCGAAGCTGCCGGCGCAGCTTTCCGGCGGGCAGCAGCAGCGTGTAGCCATTGCACGGGCCTTGGCAATGAAGCCAAAGGTCATGCTTTTTGACGAACCCACCAGCGCCCTTGATCCGGAAATGATCAACGAGGTCCTTGACGTGATGGTCGAACTGGCCAAAGAGGGTATGACCATGGTGGTTGTCACCCACGAAATGGGCTTTGCCCGCAAGGCTGCGGACAGGGTCATTTTCATGGCCGACGGGCAGATTGTGGAAGAAGCAACACCCCACGAGTTCTTCACCAACCCGCAAACTCCCCGTGCCAAGGACTTCTTGTCCAAGATCCTCACCAACGGATAACTAGTTTTCGTCTTTTTGGCTCCAGGAGCCGCTCATTACAACGGCCGTCATGGCCGTCCATGAAAGGAATCACCATGAAGAAATTCTTTAGCAGGAAAAGCCTCGGCGTTGCGGCTGTCCTCACTGCTGCTGCCCTTGCCCTCACAGGCTGTGGCGGCGACACAGGTGGCGGCGAGTCCACCAGCGATGCCCCGGTCTTCGAAGTGGCCAAAGACGTTGCACTGACGGGCAGCCCCACCTTCGACAAGATCAAGTCCTCCGGAAAAATTCGGATCGGAGTCAAGGAAGACCAGCCCGGTCTCGGCTACCTGGATGCCGCCACGGGCAAGCGCACCGGCTTCGACATCCAAATTGCCACGTGGATGGCTGCTTCCTTGGGTGTTGCCGCAGACAAGATTGAGTTCAAGGCCATCCCGTCCGCAAACCGTGAAACGGCCATCGCCAATGGCGATGTTGACCTCTACGTGGGCACCTACTCCATCACGGACAAGCGCAAAAAGCTTGTTGACTTCGCCGGCCCGTACTTTGTGACAGGGCAGGGACTGCTGGTGAAGAAGGACAACACCACCATCAAGAGCGAGAAGGACCTGGCTGGCAAGAAGGTGTGTTCCGCCACCGGTTCAACACCCATCCAGAACATCCGGGAGAACTTCACTGAGGCGACACCCGTCGAATTTGATTTGTACTCCAAGTGCGTAGACTCACTCAAGAGCGGCGGCGTTGACGCTGTCACTACCGATCAGGCGATTCTGCTTGGTTTCGCCGCGCAGACTCCTGACGAGTTGATGGTTGTTGGCGAGCCTTTCACAGTTGAGAAGTACGGAATCGGCCTGCCGCTGGGCGACACCGCCCTGCGCACCTTCTTGAACACCACGCTCACCGACGGTGGTGCCACCTGGACCAAGGTCTACGACGCCACCTTGGGCAAGTCCGGCACCAAGGTTGAACAGCCCGCAGTAGACCAGTACTAAACCCGCCAGTGGTGGGGGGGGGGGGGGGGGGGGGGTGGGGAGAACATGTTGAGCACTGTCTCGGTATCAGAGGTCTTGGATCTGCCTTCAAGTTCGTTGACCAAGGCGCCAAAGTGGGTGGACACTGCCGTGGCCATCGCCAACGATCG